>DASXRW010000019.1:0-15929 GCA_036506355.1 Burkholderiales bacterium | reverse complement strand
TCAGCTGCGCGATATTGCCGAGCGCGGTCGCGAGCAGCTCGTACATCGGCTAGAAATCCGTCCAGCGGCCACGCGGCAGCAGCACGGACAGGTAATGCTCGAACACGTAGTACGTCGCCCCGGTCGCGCCGATGGCAATCGCGGCGACGCGCACCCACTGCCGCGCGCCGCGCGGCGGCGCCATCAGCGCGTTGGCCGCGGCCACGTAGGCGAGCGTGGCGATGCGAAAGCCGAGGCCGGGCAGCGCGGCCACGTAGATGCCGAACACCGCGAACTGCAGCATCACCGCCGCGTAGTCGGCCTGCGGCCTTGGCGGGGCTTTCTTCGGCGCGAGGACGTCGACGAGGATAAGCGCCGCCGCGAGCGCTGCGGTGAACCCGACCACCAGGCGCGGATAAAACCCCGGCCCGACCGGCACCAGCGCATTGGCCTTGAGATCGAGCGTCAGCGCGAATAGAGCAAGGCTCGCCGCGAGGATGGCGAGCCCCGCCCAGCCGTCACGCGACAGCTTCAACGCTTCAGGAGGCCGAGATCCTTGGCCAGGTTGCGGTTGAGCTCGTCGTTCTTCTTGAGCCAGGCCGCATAGGCGGCGCGATCCAGGTAGCGCACGTCGGTGCCCTGCAGCTTCATCGCCTTCGCGAACTCGGGCTCCTTCGCCGCCGTGGCGCACGCGGAGGCGAGCTTGCCGATCACGTCGGCCGGCGTGCCCTTCGGCACCATCACGCCGCGGTTCACGTCGTACACCACGTTCACGCCCAGCTCCTTCAGCGTCGGCACGCTCGGCATCTCGGGATGGCGCTTCTCGGTGGCGATGGCGAGGAACTTGAGCTGCGCCGCCTCGACCTTGCCCTTCTGCGTGAGATTGGAGTCGGTGAGATCGATGTGGCCGCCGAGGATCGCGTTCATCCGCGGGGCGAGGCCCTCGTAGGACACGTATTTGAATTTCACACCGGTGGCTTGCTCGATCAACGCGGGGAAAAAGTGGCTGGTGGACGCGAGCGTCGCGCCGACCGTGATCTGGCCGGGCCGCTTCTTCGCGTCGGCGAGGAAGTCCTGCCAGTTCTTCCACGGCGTCTTCGGGCTCGCCGTGAGCACCGAGGGCGTCGAGGAGATGAGGCAGATCGGCTCGAAGTCGGTGTACTGCACGTCCGCCACGCCGGCCCAATATGTCGAGTGGATGTAGTCGTGCACCGCGTAAAGCGTGTAGCCATCCGCCGGCGAATCCTTCGCCTCTTTCGCGCCCTTGGTCCCGGAAGCGCCGCCGACGTTCGCGATCACCACCGGCTGGCCGAGGCTCTTCTGCAGCAGTGGCGCGAACGGCCGGAAAATGTTGTCGGTATCGCCGCCCGCGGCCCACGGCACGATCAACTTGATCGGCCGCTCGGGATAAGCGGCGAGCGCAATGAGCGGCATGAGCGCCGCCGCAGTTACGACGACGGGCAACGCGATGAGTTTTCTCATTGTCTATCCTCCTCCAGGGAGGTTGCATAATAAGTCATGTTCCCCGGCAAGTGGTACGACGAGATCCGCGTCGGCGAGCGCTTCGGCACGAGCGTCACCGTCACCGAGACGCACCTCGTGCTCGGCTCGGGGATGTTCGGCGATTTCAATCCGCTGCACGTCGACGAACAGTTCTCGCGCCAGTCGATCTTCGGCGGCCGCATCCTGCACGGGCCGTTCACCAGCTCTCGACCGAATGGACCGTGACGGAGAAGCTCGACAAGCCGAAGCACAAGGGCGGCATCTGAGTGCTCGCCGTCGAGACCGCCGGCAAGATCCTGGTCAGCGCCCGTAGGTAACGTTAATGCGCGTCGCGTTGAGCTTGCGCATCCAGCGCCGGTCGATCGCGTTCTTCCACCACCAGGCGAGGCGCCCCTCCGCGCTCCAGCCGCCGCGCGTGGCGATCGCGTAGCGCGCGCCGCAGCTCAGCAGCAGCAGCGCCCTGGGATTGGCCGCGTAGGGCAGCAGCGCTTCACCGGCGACGAGATTGCGCAGGTTCTGCGCGAGCAGCATGCCGTGGCGCACCGAGTGCACGCCGGACTTCGCTTCCTCGAGCGCGGCGCAGTCGCCGACGGCGAAGATGTGCGGATGCGACACGCTGCGCAGGGCGCGGTCGACCTGCACGAATCCATGCTCAACGAGCGCGAGCCCGCTGGTGGCGAGCCAGACGAGCGGCGCCGGCCCGGTCGCCCATAGCACGAGATCGAATTGCTGCCGCGCCGCGCCCGCGACCACGACCGGGCCAGGCTCGACCGCGTCGACGCGCATGCCGGGACGGAAATCCACGCCGCGGCGGCGCAGCGCCCGCTCGATGCGCTTCGCCAGCGGCGCAGGGAAACCCTGGCTCTCCGAATAGAGCGTGACCTCGCCGCCGCGGTAACGCAGCGCCATCGCTAGCTCCGCACCCGCCGCGCCACCGCCCGCGACCGCGACGTGCGAGACCACGCGCAGGCGCTCCACCAGCCGCTCGAACGGCTTGACCGACAGTGCATGCTCGCGGCTGCCGGGCACCGCATCCTCGGTTCTGGAGCCGGCGTTCAGCGACGCCACATCGAAGGCGATCTCGCGCCCATCGCTCAAGGTGGCGATGCGACGCTCGGCGTCCAGGCGCTCGACGCTGCCGGGGATGAACTCGGTGTACGCGCGCTCCGCGAGCATCGCCACGTCGAACTCCGCCTCCGCGCGCCGGTAATGGCCGGCGATCACGCCGGGCAGCATCGCGGAATAGAGCTGCCGCGCGGACGGCGAGACGAGCGTGAGGCGTGCGCCGAAGAGCGGCGCCTCGGCCAGCGAGGCGAGGAGCCAGGCATGCGCGTGCCCCGCGCCCACGAGCAGGATGCGCTTCACGCCCTACGAAGTTTTGCTTCTTCGCGCTTACGCAACTCTTTGCGCTGGACCTTGCCGGTGGTGGTCATCGGCAGCGCGTCGATGAATTCGATCTCGCGCGGATACTCGTAGGGCGCGAGGCGCCCGCGCACATGGCCCTGGATGTCCTCGATCAGCGCCTGCGACGGCGACTCGCCGGGCTGCAGCACGATGAACGCCTTGACGATGGCGCCGCGCGTCTCGTCGGGCTTGCCGATGACCGCGGCATTGGCCACCGCGCGGTGCTTCACCAGGCAGCTCTCGATCTCGGCCGGCCCGATGCGATAGCCCGCGCTCTTGATGACGTCGTCGGAGCGGCCCTGGTACCAGAAGTAGCCCTCGGCGTCGGTCTTGCCCTGGTCGCCGGTGCAGCCCCAGTCGCCGATGAACTTGTCGCGCGTCGCGTCTGCGTTTTTCCAGTACTCGAGAAAGAACACCGGATCACCTTTTCTATGCACCG
The DNA here is from genome assembly GCA_036506355.1 of Burkholderiales bacterium. Taxonomy (GTDB): domain Bacteria; phylum Pseudomonadota; class Gammaproteobacteria; order Burkholderiales; family SG8-39; genus SCGC-AG-212-J23. Next base: position 12,604 of record DASXRW010000019.1, on the reverse strand, counting down.
CGATCTCGCCCAGCTCGCCGGGGGGCAGCTCGTTGCCTTTGTCGTCGATGACCGCCACCCGGTGCCCTGGGTATGGGCGCCCAATGGAGCCGGGCTTCACCGGCCACGCCGCCTGGCAGTTGCCGACCACGTAGTTGATCTCGGTCTGCCCGAACATCTCGTTGATCGTGACGCCGAGCTCGGCCTTGGCCCACTCGATGACGGTGACGCCCACCGATTCGCCGGCGCTCATGATGCTTCGGATATTCAACGCGTACTTCTCTCGCGGGCGCGGCACGGCCTTCATCATCAGCTTGAGTGCGGTCGGAAACAGGAACGAGTTGCGCACGCCGTACTTGTCGAGGAGATAGAAAGCACGCTCGGCATCGAAGCGTCCGCGGTAGCCGAGGATCGGCACGCCGAAATACCAGCTCGGCAGCAGCGCATCGAACAGGCCCCCGGCCCAGGCCCAGTCGGCGGGCGACCAGAACAGGTCTCCCGGCTGCGGGAAAAAGTCGTGCGAATGCACGAATCCCGAGATGTTGCCGATGATCAGGCGATGCGCCTCGAGCGCGCCCTTCGGGGCGCCGGTCGTGCCGCTCGTATAGATGATGACGGCCGGATCGTCTGCGCTGGTATCGACGCAGCTGAAATCGCGGCTCGCGCGGCCGAGCAGCGCCGTCCAGTCGTGCACGCCGGATTCGCGGGCGCCGCCGACGCCGATGACATGGCGCAACGTGGGCAGCTTGTCCTTGACGGCCCACAGATTGGCGATCGTGTTCGGCTCGACGAGGGCGACGCTCGCCTCGGCATGGTTGATGCGGTATTCGAGCGCCTCGGGCCCGAAAAGATGCGACAGCGGCAGCGCGATCGCGCCCATCTGGAAGATGGCGATGTAGGCGATCGCCGTCTCCGGGCGCTGCGGCAGGATGATCGCGACGCGGTCGCCACGCCTGACGCCGAGGCCCGCGAGCGCGTTCGACAGGCGATTGGCCGCGAGCTGGACGTCCCAGAACGAGTACGCGGCGGCCGCGCCCGACTCGTCCTCCCAGTAGAGCGCGAAGCGGTTGCGGTCGGCGGCCCACTGGCCGCAGCACGCGTGCGCGATGTTGTAGCGCTGCGGCACGCTCCAGCGGAAGCCGCGATAGAGCTCGGCGTAGCGGTCGACCATGGTCTAATCGAGTTTACATGACCGTCCAAGCGCTGGTATTTGACGCATACGGAACGCTGTACGACGTGCATTCCGTGATCCGGCGCTGCGAAAGCTGCTTCCCCGGCAAAGGCGCGCAACTCTCGCAGCTCTGGCGCGCGAAGCAGCTCGAATACACCTGGCAGCGCAGCCTGATGCAGCGCTACGTGCCCTTCTCGCAGGTGACGCGCGAGGCGCTCGCCTATTCCTGTGCCGCGCTGGGGCTCGAGCTCAGCGTGGAGCTGATGGAAGGGCTGCTGTCCGAATACCTGTGCCTCGAGCCGTTTCCGGAGGTCGCCGAGGCGCTCGACCGGCTGCCGATGAAAAGAGCCATCCTCTCCAACGGCTCGCCCGATCTGCTCATGCCGCTCGTACGGCACTCCGGCCTTCACCTCGACGCTGTGCTGAGTGTCGACCCTCTGCGCGTCTACAAGCCAGCGCCTCAGGTCTATGAGCTGGCGGTGAAGCAGCTTGGCGTGCCGAAGGAGCGCATCGGCTTCGTCTCGTCCAATTGTTGGGACGCGCTCGGCGCCAAGTCTTACGGTTTTCGGGTCTTCTGGATCAACCGCACGGGGGCCCCGGTCGACCGCCTGGGTTTCACGCCGGACGCGCAGCTGAAATCGCTCGCCGATCTGACGGATGAAGTTCTGCGCTAACTGCGGCGCCGCGGTGGTGCAGCGCGTGCCGCCGGGCGACAGCCTGCCGCGCTGGGTCTGCGACCACTGCGGCGAGATCCACTACCAGAACCCGAAGCTCGTGGTCGGCACGATCCCGGAGCACGAGGGGCGGCTGCTGCTTTGCCGGCGTGCCATCGAGCCGCGTTACGGCTACTGGACGCTGCCGGCGGGCTTCATGGAGAACGACGAGACCGCGTCGCAGGCGGCGTTGCGCGAGACGCTCGAGGAGGCCGGCGCGGCGGTCGAACTCGGCGAGCCGTTCACCCTGATTTCGGTGCCGCGCGTCAACCAGGTGCACCTTTTCTACCGCGCCCGGCTCACCACCCTCGACTTCAAGCCCGGCGAGGAGACGCTGGAGATCGCACTGATGGAGGAAGCGGCGATCCCGTGGCAGGAAATCGCGTTTCGCACCGTGGGCCTGACGCTCAAGCGCTGGTTCGAGGACCGCGCGCGCGGGACTTTCGCCTTTCACGCCCAGGACATTCTCGCTTAATCTATAGCGATGGAACGCCGCGAGTTCGTCGCCTTCTGCGTCGCATCGGCCGCGGCCGCCGCGACGAGCGCCGTCGCCGCCGATGCGCAGCCGCGGCGTTATTCCCGCTCCCGCCTGGTGGACGCGAGCGGCACTCCGCTCCTGGGCAAAGCGGTTCCCGCCAACCGCAATCTGATCTTCCACTACCCCTACGCGGCGACGCCGTGCTTTCTGCTGAACCTCGGCCGGCCGGCCGCGCCGTCTGCCCTGTTGAGGACGGCGGACGAGAAGCGCTATGAATGGCACGGCGGCGTCGGCACGGAGCGCTCGATCGTCGCCTATTCCGCGATCTGCGCGCACCGCCTCACCTACCCGACGCGCGACATCAGCTTCATCAGCTACCGTGCCGAGAAGAGCGCGGGCAACCGTTTCAACTCGGTGATCCACTGCTGCTCCGAGCACAGCCAGTACGACCCGGCCGAAGGCGCGCGCGTCGTCGCCGGGCCGGCGCCGCAGCCGCTCGCGGCGATCCTGCTCGAGCACGATGCGGCAAGCGACGAGCTCTTCGCCGTCGGCACGCTCGGCGGCGAGCTGTTCAACGAATTCTTCGACAAGTACGCATTCCGGCTGCAGATGGAGCATGGCAAGGAGGCGCGCGCCGCGGTGGGCGGCGCCTGCGTCGTCCAGCCGCTCGAGAACTTCTGCCGCCAACAGGTGAAGTGTTAGCGTGGATTGAAGGCGCCGATCCCTTCCCCCCGGTGGAACGGGCGATGAAGAATCCGAACGGCCTGCTCGCGGCGGGCGGCGACCTCTCGGTGCCGCGCCTGCTCGAAGCCTACCGCCGGGGCGTCTTTCCCTGGTACTCCGCGGCCGAGCCGATCCTCTGGTGGTCGCCCGATCCGCGCATGGTGCTGCACTGCGATGAGCTCAAGGTGTCGCGCTCGCTCGCCAAAAACGTGCGCAACAAGGGCTACGAGGTACGCGTCGACACCGCCTTCGAGCGCGTGCTCGCCGGCTGCGCCGACCGCGAGGAAGGCACCTGGCTCGGCCGCGCCATGCGCACCGCCTACCTTGCGCTGCACCGGACGGGCTATGCGCATTCCTTCGAGACCTGGCGCGGGCCTGATCTGGTCGGCGGGCTCTACGGGGTGGCGCTCGGGCGCATGTTCTACGGAGAATCGATGTTCTCGCGCGCCACCGATGCGTCGAAAGTCGCGCTGGTGGCCCTGGTTCAGGAACTCAAGAGCCGCGGCTTCCCTCTGATCGATTGCCAGATGCATACGCCATTGCTCGCCTCGCTCGGTGCCCGCGAGATCCCGCGCCGATCCTTTTTGCGCGCCCTCGCGCCCTTGGTAAACTACCCAGAGCATCCTGGAAACTGGAACCGTGTCGCGACTTAACGACCTGCCGCATGCCGTACTGCAGTTCTATGTGACGGCGCCGTATCCGTGCAGCTACCTGCCGGACCGGATGGCGCGCTCGCAGGTCGCCACTCCCAGCCACCTCATCAACACCGAGCTCTACGGCGACCTGGTCAAGGCCGGGTTCCGCCGCAGCGGCATCTTCACGTACCGGCCGCATTGCGATGCCTGCCGCGCCTGCGTGCCGGTGCGCATCCCGGTCGGCGAATTCGTCGCCAACCGCTCGCAGCGCCGCGCCTGGAAGCAGCACGGCGCGCTCGTCGCGCACGCGCAGCCGCTCAAGTTCCGCCTCGAGCATTACGCGCTGTATCTGCGCTACCAGTCCAAGCGCCATTCGGGCGGCGGCATGGACAACGACAGCCGCGACCAGTACTCGCACTTCCTGCTGCAGAGCCGCGTCGACACGCGTCTGATCGAGTTCCGCGATGCCGGCCAGCTGGTGATGGTGTCGATCGTCGACTTCCTGCCCGACGGGCTCTCGTCGGTCTATACCTTCTACGAGCCCGACCGCCGCGGCGCGAGCTTCGGCACGTACAACGTGCTCTGGCAGATCGAGCAGTGCCGGCGCCTCGGCCTGCCGTATCTCTATCTCGGCTACTGGATCCGCGAGAGCCCGAAGATGGCCTACAAGTCAAAGTTCGAGCCGATCGAGGGCTTCGTCGGCGGCAACTGGCGGCGCCTCGGGCGGCGGCTCACGGAAGACAATCGCGCTTGAGCCCTTACCGGCTCGCGCGCCCCTTCCTCTTTTCCCTAGACGAAGAAAACGCCCACCAGCTCGCGCTGTACACCGCTGGCATCGCCGGCCTTTTCTCCGCGCCGGTGCCGCCGGCTCCAGTGCGGGCAATGGGCATCGACTTCCCGAACCCGGTCGGCGCTGCCGCCGGCCTCGACAAGCACGCCGAGCACGTCGGCCGGCTCGCCGCGCTCGGCTTCGGCTTCATCGAGCTCGGCGGCGTCACGCCGCGGCCGCAGCCGGGAAATCCGCCGCCGCGCCTGTTCCGCATCCCCGAAGCGGAGGCGATCATCAACCGCTTCGGCCTGAACAGCATCGGGGTCGACGCCTTCGCCGAGAACCTGCGGCGCGCCCGCGCAAGAGCGGTCATCGGCGTGAATGTCGGCAAGAACAAGGACACGCCGAACGAGCGCGCGGTGGACGATTACGTGCGCTGCCTCGAGGTGCTGTACCCGCACGTGCACTACCTGGCGATCAACGTCTCCTCGCCCAACACCGTCGGGTTACGCGACCTGCAATCGGCGCAGGTGCTCGGCCTCCTGCTGCGCAGCCTGCGGCAAAGGCGCGACGCGTTGCGCGAGCGCCATGGCCGCGACGTCGCGCTGGTGCTGAAGATCTCGCCCGACGTTGACGACGCCGCGATCGCCGACATCGCCGACGTGGCGCGCCGCGAGCAGGCCGACGGGCTGATCGCCACCAACACCACCGTTTCGCGCGAAGGCGTGTCCGGGCTACGGCACGGCGGCGAGGCCGGCGGCCTGTCCGGTGCGCCGTTGCGCGAGAAATCGACACGCGTGCTGCGCGCCTTCGCCGCCGCGCTGAAGGGCGAGCTCACGCTCATCGGCTGCGGCGGCGTCATGAGCGGCGCCGACGCGCGCGAGAGATTCGCCGCCGGCGCCTCGCTGGTGCAGCTCTACACCGGGCTCGTCTACCGCGGACCCGAGCTCATCGCCGAATGCGTATCGGCGTACCGCGCGAAATAAAGGACGGCGAGTTCCGCGTTGCGCTCACGCCGGCCGGCGTCGCGCAATTGACGAACGTCGTCGTCGAGCCTGGCGCCGGAGCCGGCGTCGGTTTCGCCGATGCCGATTACGTCGCGGCCGGCGCGGCGCTCGGCGATGCCTGGGAGTGCGAACTCGTCGTCAAGGTGAAGGAGCTGCAGCCACCCGAGTACCGCAAGCCGCGCCGCGCCCAGACCGTCTTCGGCTTCCAGCACTTCGCGCCCGAGCCGCCGCTCCTCGAAGCGGCGCTCGCCACCGGGGCAACCTTCATCGCCTTTGAAACCGTCGGCCAGCAAGGCGGCCGTCTGCCGATCCTCGCGCCGATGTCGGCGATCGCCGGCCGGCTCGCGGTGCAGGCCGGCGCCTGGTGCCTGCAAAAGCAGAACGGCGGCAGCGGCGTGCTGCTGCCCGGCCTCGACGGCGTGCCTCCCGGCAAGGTGGTGATCCTCGGCGCCGGCAACGTCGGCGCGAACGCGCTGGCCGTTGCGAGCGGCATCGGCGCGCACGTCACCGTGTTCGCGAAGACCGAGCGCCGCTTCGCCGCCCTGCGCTCGAAGTTTCCCGCGGCGGCGTTCCGCGCCGGGTTCGACGCGCGGGCGGTCATGAACGCCGATCTCGTCATCGGCGGCGTGCTGACGCCCGGCCAGCTCTCGCCGAAGCTCATCAGCCGGAAAATGCTCGCCGGCATGCGCCGCGGCTCGGCGCTCGTCGACGTCGGCATCGACCAGGGCGGCATCGCCGAGACGTCGCGGCCGACCTCGCACCGCGATCCGATCTATACCGAGGAAGGGGTGGTGCATTACTGCGTGCCGAACATGCCCTCGGCCTGCGCGCGCACCGCGAGCCTCGCGCTCGAGCGCGCGGTGTTACCTTACGTGCAGATGCTCCGCCGCAACGAATGGCACGACGATCTCGGCACCGGCCTGCAGGTGAAAGCGGGAAGGATCATGCACGCGCAGCTCGCGCGCGATACGGGAAAATGAGCCGGACGATGAGGCGCAACGCCGTGGCGGTGGTGGACGAGGCGCGCTGCATCGGCTGCAAGCGCTGCATCGACGTCTGCCCGGTGGATGCCATCGTCGGCGCGCAGGGCTACCTGCACACGGTCGTCGAGTCCTGGTGCATCGGCTGCGAGCTCTGCCTGCCGCCCTGTCCCGTCGATTGCATCGACCTGGTGGCGCCCGCCGGCGAGTGGACCCCGGCGCTCAAGCGCGCGGCCGGCGAGCGCGGACGCCGGCGGCGCGAGCGGCTCGCGCAGGCGCAGGTGCGCTCGCATGGCGCCGAGGAGCGCAAGCTCATCCTCGCGGCGCTGCTCGCGCGGAAATGAACCCCGAGAAGCGGCGCGAGATCTTCCGCCGGTTGCGCGCCGCGAACCCCAACCCGACCACCGAGCTCAAGTACCGCACGCCCTACGAGCTGCTGGTCGCGGTCGTGCTCTCCGCGCAGGCCACCGACAAATCCGTGAACCAGGCGAGCGAGCTGCTGTTCCAGAAGTACAACACGCCGCAGAAAATGGTCGAGCTCGGCGTCGCGGGCCTCGAAGAACACATCAAGAAAATCGGGCTCTATCGCACCAAGGCAAAGAACGTGGTCGCGCTCTCCAGGATGCTGCTGGACGAGCATGGCGGCGAGGTCCCGGCCAGCCGGGAAGCGCTCGAGGCGCTGCCGGGCGTGGGACGAAAAACGGCGAACGTGGTGCTCAACACGGCATTCGGCCAGCCGACCGTCGCCGTCGACACGCACATCTTTCGCGTCGCCAACCGCACGGGGCTCGCACCAGGGAAGGACCCGCGCGAGGTCGAGGACCGCCTGCTGAAATTCACGCCGCCCGAATACCTGCAGAACGCGCACCACTGGCTGATCCTGCACGGGCGCTATGTGTGTCTGGCGCGCAAGCCCGGCTGCCCCGAATGCCTGATCCGCGATCTCTGCGAGTACCGCCAGAAGACGAAAAGTGTTTGACCCCTCGCGCGAGCAGGTCCGCGACACGTTCTTCGCCACCTGGCGCAAGTACCGCGCGGGCGAGCCGCTGGTCGGCATCGAAAGCATCGCGCTGGATGTGATCCTTGCCCATCCGGAATACCACACGATGCTCGACGCCCCGGCGCGCTATCGCGACAAGGATTACGTCGATGAGGCGAACCCCTTCCTGCATATGAGCCTGCACGTCGCGCTCGAGGAGCAGCTCTCGATCGACCAGCCTCCGGGCATCGTGGCGCACTTTCACGCCCTGGTGCAGCGCTGCGGGCAGCGCCATGACGCGCTGCACGAGGCGCTCGAGTGCCTCGCTGAAACCGTGTGGCGCGCGCAGCGCGACAAGGCGCCGCCCGACGCGCGCCTCTACCTGGAATGCCTCGAGCGGCGCTCACGCCGCTCAAATTAGTGGAGATGTCATGAAGCCCGACACGCTCGTCACGCACGCGGGGCTCGACCCGCAAGCCAACCACGGCATCGTCAACCCGCCGGTCTACCACTGCTCGACGGTGCTGTTCCCCGATGTCGCCACCGTCCTCGAGACGCGCAAGGACCGGCACAGCGGCGAGTTCCGCGAAGTCACCTACGGACGCGAGGGCACGCTCCTCACACGCGCCTTCGAGAAAGCCGTCGCGAGCCTCGAGGGTGCCGAGCAGGCCGTCACCTTGCCCTGCGGCATGGGCGCGATAGCCACCACCCTGCTCGCATTTCTCGAGGCGGGCGACCATCTGCTGATGCTCGACGCGGTCTACGGCCCGGCGCGCGACTTCGCCGAGAACGGCTTGCGCAAGCTCGGCATCGAAGTCGAGTTCTACGATCCGCTCGTCGGCGCGGGCATCGCGCAGCTCTTCAGGAAAAACACCAAAGTGGTGTACATGGAATCGCCGTGCTCGCTCACCTTCGAGGTGCAGGACGTGCCGGCGATCGTGGCCGCGGCCAAACAGCGCGGCATCCGCAGCGTGATGGACAACACCTGGGCGAGCCCGCTCCATTTCAACGCCATCGATCACGGCGTCGACGTGTCGATTCATGCCGCGACCAAGTACATCTCCGGCCATTCCGACCTGATGCTCGGCGTCGCCATCACCACCGCCGAGGTCGACGTGGCGGTGCGCAAGACGGCATCGCGCTTCGGCTATTGCGCCGGACCGGACGACGTCTATGCCGCTTTGCGCGGCCTGCGCACCCTCGGCGTGCGCATGCGCGCGCACCAGGAGAACGCGCTGCAGATCGCGCGCTGGCTGCAGCGGCGCCCGGAGGTCGACCGCGTGCTCTACCCGGCGTTGCCCGAGGATCCGGGCCACGCGCTGTGGAAGCGCGACTTCCGCGGCGCCTCGGGGCTGCTCGGCGTGGTGCTGAAGCCGCGCTTCTCGGAGCAGGACGCGGCGCGCATGCTCGACGCGCTCGGGCTCATCGGCCTGGGGTACAGCTGGGGCGGCTTCGAAAGCCTCGCCGTGCCGACTTACCCGCAGCAACTGCGCTCCGCCACGCGATGGAGCGGCGGCCCCTCGTTCCGCCTGCACGTCGGCCTCGAGGACCTCGCCGACCTGACCGCCGATCTCGAGCAGGCCCTAGCGCAGCTGCCGCGGTAGCCACATCGCGAGCTCGGGGAAGGCGACCAGCAGCCCGAGCATCACGAACAGCGTGATGATGAACGGCGACACGCCGATGATCACGTCGTCGAGCGAGCCGTGCCCGCGCACGCTCTGCACCACGAAGAGATTGATGCCGAAGGGCGGCGTCACCATCCCGGTCTCGCACAGCACGATCATCAGCACGCCGAACCACACCGGGTCGAAGCCGAGCGCCACCACGATCGGCACCACGATCGGCACGGTCGTGATCATCATCGCCATGGCGTCCATGAAGCAGCCCAGGATCACGTAGAACACGATGATCGCGAACAGCATCCAGTAGGGCGGCCAGCCGAGCGCGCGGATGAACTCGACCACCGTGCGGGTGAGGCCGATGGAGGAGAAGACGAAGTTGAGGAAGAACGCGCCGAGCACGATGAGCTGCACCATCGCGGTGGTGCGCATCGTGCCCTCGAACGACTCGCGCATCACCCGCCAGCTGAGCCGTCCGTTCCACACCACGAGCGCCGCCGAGGCGAGCACGCCGAGCGCGGCCGATTCGGTCGGCGTGGCGAGCCCCGAGTAGATCGAGCCGATGACCAGGATAAAGATGCCGAGCGGCGGCAGCACGTGCCGCAGGCTCGCGAGGCGCTCCGCCCAGCTCGAGCGCATGCGCGCGCCGCCCCATTCCGGGCGCACGAGGCAGGCGATCCAGGTGGTGAGCATGAAGAGCGCCGCTAAAGAGAAGCCTGGTATGAAAGACGCCAGATAAAGCTTGGGCACCGACACATCCGCGAGGTAGCCATAGAGGATGGCGTTGATCGAAGGCGGGATCAGGATGCCGAGCGTGCCGCCGGCGGCGATGGTGCCGAGGAACAGGCGCTCGTTGTAGCCGTGGCGGCGCTGCTGCGGCAGCGACACCGTGCCGATGGTCGCCGCCGTGGCCACCGAGGATCCCGAGGTGGCGGCGAACATCGCGCAGGCGCCGATGTTCGAGTGCATCAGGCCGCCAGGGAGCCAGGAGAGCCAGTGGCGCATCGCCTCGTACATCCGGTCGGCGACCCCGCTGCGCAGCAGGAGCTCACCCATCAGGATGTAAAGCGGCACCGCGAACAGGATGAAGTCCGTGCCCGCGCCCCAGGCGATCTCGCCGATCGCGCGGTGGATCGGCATGAACGAATACAGGCCGCCGAGCGCGAGGCCGAGCAGGCCGAGCACTGCGGCGACCGGGATCGCGGCCGCGAACAGCAGCAGGAACAGCACCAGCGTGCTGTTGATCACGGCGCCTTCGCCATGCGCGTCTTCACGCCGGCGAGCTCCTCCTCGACTTCCTCGCTGGCGCTCGGCAGGCCGGCGAGGCGATCAAGCGCGGCGTAGTCCTTCTCCGCGAACAGCAGCAGCGCCTTCAGCGTGACCAGAAACAGCGCCAGCAGGAAAAACGCGAGCCCCGCCAGCCAGATCGCCTGCGGAATCCACAGCGGCGTCTGCAGCGGCGTATTGGCGCGCGAGCCGAAGCGCACCGAGGCGGCGAGCACCTCGAAGGCGTAATAGCCCACCACCGCCACGAAGCAGGCGAGCGCGACCAGCGCCACGACGTCGAGCGCCGCCTTCGCGGGGCGGGGGAAGTACTTGTACAGCGCGTCGACGCGGATGTTGGCGCGGTGGAGCAGCGCGAACGCGTAGCTCCAGGCCGCCCCCATCGCCAGGCAGTAGCCCGACAGCTCGTCCGAGCCGCCGATGCTCAGCGCGAACGCCTTGCGCGCGGTGACGTCGACCGCGATGACCACGGCCGCGGCGAAAAACAGCGCGCCGCTCGCCCAGACGCCAGCGCGCGCGATCGCGCCGGCGGCGCGCAGCGCCTGGTCAAGCATCTACTGCGTGGGCGCCGAGATTCCGACCGTCTTGCCGACGGTGTCGTTCCATTCCCTGGCGCAGGCCGTGCCGCAGCGCTTCGCCCAGGCTGGCACCACGGTGTCGCGCATGATCTGCTGCAGCGTAGGCAGGTCGCGCGGCGCGAGCTGCACCAGCGTCATCTTCGCCTTGTAGCCGTACTTGCACGGGTCCTGGCCGATGTTGCAGTTCACGCCGTCCTGGTTCTCTTCCGCGGTGAGCGCCCAGATGTCGTTCTCGAGCTGGCCGATCTGCTTGCCGAGAAAGTCCCGCACCTTCGGATCGAAGCTGTCCCAGCGCTTCTGGTTCACGGCGTAGAACGACATCGACCAGCCCACCGGCAGCACGTAGAGGTGCGTCGTGACGTCGGTCCACTTCGCGGTGTTGCCCGAGGCCACTCCGGTGATCGCGCAGTCCGCCACTCCGGTCTGCAGCGATGGCACGACCTCGCCGAACGGGATGGTCACGGTGGAGCCGCCCACCGCGGTGACGAAATCGGCGAGCGAGCGGCCGAAGACGCGCACCTTCTTGCCCTTGAGGTCCGCCATGCCGCTGATCGGCACGCGGCAGAAGAACACCTGCGCGGTGAACGGCACCATGGCGAGCAGCTTGATGCCGTGCTTCTCGCGGAACACGCGGTCGATCACCGGCTTGTAGGCATCGGCCACGCGGCGCGCCATCTGCACGTCGGTCGCGAGGCCGGCGAGATCCATGCCTTCGAAGCTCGGATCGTCGGCGCCCACCGACTGGAACACGCCGTGCGCGAAGTCGATCGCGCCGCTGCGCATCAGGCGCACGATCTCGGGTCCCTTGAGGCCCGAGGAGAGCAGCCCCGAGAACTCGACCTTGATCGCGCCGCCCGAGGCCTTCGGCAGCCGCTCGGTCCAGAACGGCCGCTCGAGATTCTTGTGCAGGTTCGACTGATCGCTCGAGGCGATCACCTTGATCTGCGTCGGCGGCAGCGCCTGCGACCATGCCGGGCCCGCCGAATCGATTACCGCGGCGAGCGCGGCCAGGAGACATGCGATGCGCATCTTTTTCCCCCCGTGAAAGTCACTATGATAGGCCATGGACCTGGACGCGATAGCGCTGCGCGAGCCGCACCGGCTGCGGCTCGCGTTTCGCGGCGGTCTCGAGCTCGCGTCGACCGCGCGCCTCGCGCCGGGGCACGTGCAAGGCAACCTGGTGGTGCTGCCCGCGGCGTACGCGCACGATTTCGAGGCGTACTGCCGCGCCAATCCGAAGCCCTGCCCGCTGCTCGGCGTTTCCGCGCCGGGAAAACCGGTGATGGAAGAACTCGGCCGCGACCTCGACATCCGCACCGATCTCGCGCGCTACCGCGTCTGGCGCGACGGGCGCATCGTCGACGAGCCGCAGGACATCCGCGCGTTGTGGCGCGACGATCTCGTCGCCTTCGTGCTGGGATGCTCGTACTCGTTCGAGGAAGCGCTGAACGAGGCCGGCGTGCGGCTCAAGCACTGGGACACCGCGGCCAACCCGCCCTACTACGTCACCAATATCGATACCGCGCCGGCCGGGCCATTCCGCGGCAGGCTCATCGTGTCGATGCGCGCGCTCACGCCGGCCGACGCGATCCGCGCGGTCGAGATCACCGCGCGGTATCCGACAGTGCACGGCGCGCCGGTGCATATTGGCTTCCCCGACCAGATCGGTGTCGACCTGGCGCACCCGGC
>DASXRW010000018.1:0-18281 GCA_036506355.1 Burkholderiales bacterium | reverse complement strand
TCGGTCCGTTCGGCACGCCGGCGACCTCGAGCAGCTCCAGCCACTCGCGCTTGCTGCGCTGCTCGAACACTTCGGCGAGCAGGCGCGTCAGCTCGACGCGGTTCTCGACGCGCTTGCCATTGGTGGCGAAGCGCGCGTCGCGCGCGAGCTCGGAACAGCCCGCGGCCTCACAGAACTTGCGGTAGAGATTGTCGTTGCCGCAGGCGAGAATCACTTCGCCGTCGGCGGCGCGAAACGGCTGATAGGGCACGATGTTGGGATGCAGGTTGCCGATGCGCCTGGGCGGCTTGCCGGTCGCGAAGTAGTTCGTGTTCTGGTACGCAAGCAACGCGATCTGCGAATCGAGCAGCGCGAGGTCGAGGTGCTGGCCCTTGCCTGAGCGTTCACGGTGCGCGAGCGCCGCGCAGATCGCGATCGAGGCATACATCCCGGTGATGATGTCGGCGATCGGCACCCCGGCGCGCTGCGGCCCGCCGCCCGGGGCGTCGTCGGGCTCGCCAGTGACGCTCATCATCCCGCCCATGCCCTGGATCATGAAGTCGTATCCCGGGCGCTCGCGGTAGGGGCCGGTCTGGCCGAAGCCGGTAACCGAGCAATAGACGAGGCGCGGATGGAGGGCGCGCAAATCTTCGTAGCCGAGGCCGTAGCGCGCGAGATCGCCGTGCTTGTAGTTCTCGATCAGGACATCGCACTTGGCCGCAAGCTCGCGCGCGATCGCCTGGCCTTCGGCGAGCGCGATATTGAGCGTGAGCGATTTCTTGCCGCGGTTGGCGGAGGTGAAGTAGGCGGAGTCCTTCGTATCGCGCCCCTCTCCGTCCTTGATCCACGGCGGTCCGAATGCCCGCGAGTCGTCACCGCTGCCCGGGCGCTCGACCTTGATGACCTCCGCGCCGAGATCCGCCAGGTTCTGGCTCGCCCACGGCCCGGCCAGCACGCGTGACAGATCGAGAACCCGGATGTGCGACAGAGGACCTGCCACGAGCTCGCCTTGCCGATCAAAGGCCGCAGTTTAACCGCCCGCGGCCTGTCAACTACTTGATAAATCGAGGCGCCGCCGCTGTGGCAGCATCGGTGCATGGAGCGCAAGCCGATCTGCAAGGTCAGCGAAATCCCGGTGAATGGCCTGAAGCAGCTGGATATCGCCGGTCGCAAGCTGTGCGTGATCAACGGCGGCGACCGTTTCTACGCGTGCCAGGCCGCGTGTCCGCACGAGGGCATCGCGCTCTGCGACGGCGTGTTTGATGGCGAAGTGCTCACCTGCCTCGAGCATCTGTGGCAGTGGAGCCTGCGCGACGGCGGCACGCCACGCGGGCTGGCCGAAGCACCGCTCGAGATGCATGCGCTAGACGTCGAAGGCGATGCGGTCTACTTGAGCCCCGATCAGCGGTGATAGGCGAGCCCCTGGAGGGCTGCGCAGTCGGTCAGGATCAGGTTTCGCTTGCGCGTGACGAGGATTCCGCGCTCCCGCAGGTTGTGCAAGGTGGTGTTGGTGAACTGGCGGGTGACGCCGGCGATGGCTGCGAGGTCCTCGTTGGTCAGCTTGAGGTCGATCAGGATTCCGTCGTCGCTTTCCGTGCCAAAGCGATCCGAAAGCGCGAGCAGTACTGCGCAGATACGCTCGAACGCCGACTCGGTCTCCAGCGTCACTGCCAGCTGCGCGACCCAGCGCAGCCTGACAGACAGCGCGCGAATGATGGCGAGCGCGAGCTCCGGAAAGCGCCGCACGAGATCGTCGAAGCGCTCGAACGACAGCGTATGGATCACGCATTCCTCGAGACAGCGCACGGTCTGCTGCCGCGTCGTGCCGGTGCCGACGTCGGCGGCGCCGAGCAGATCCCCCGCGCACCAGAAGCCTGTGGTGCCGGTCTTGCCGTTGCGCGCCTGGTACGACGACATCGCCTTCCCGGAGACGAGGAAGGCCACGAACTGCGCCGGCTCCCCCTGCTCCCACACCGTGTCGCCCTTGGCGACGACGGTGCGCTCGCATTGCTCCAGGACGGCCTTGCGGTAGGCCGAGGGGACGGATCCGAGCACGTCCAAATGCCCGTCCGCCCGAATTTCGCGCCTGCGCTGGAGCATCGGGAGATTATAGGATCGCGCCGAGCGCACTACCGACGCTAGCAGCAGTCGACGCGGCAGGCGGGATGGTTCCCCCTTGTTCACTTCACCACGTAGTACAGGCCGATCGCGAGCAGCACGACGGCGACGAACATCTTGAGCGCTTTCTCGTTCATGTAGCGGTTGAGCGCCGGGCCGAGGAACGACCCGGCGAGCACGCCGGGCACCTCGACCGCCACCAGCTTCCAGTCGACGCCGACCTCGAGCGCGAGATAGGTGAGCACGCTCACCGTGAGCGGGATCATCAGCGCGAGCAGGCCCGTGCCGACCGCCAGGTAGGCCGGGAAAAGCAGCAGGCTCGCCATGAACGGCGTCACCAGGAACCCGCCGCCGACGCCGAGCATCGAGCCGACGAAGGAGATGCAGAACCCGCCGAGCGCCGCGCTCCACGGATTGAAGTCGAAGTGCTCGGCGCCAAAGCGCACGCGCACGGCCCTCCAGCCGTACGCGATCGTGCGCGGATGCTCGTGCACCGCGGGCGCGCGCCGCGTGCCTTGGCGCCAACCTTCCCACAGCACCCGGGCGCCGACGCCCGCGACAATCAGGCCGAACACCGCGCGGTAGAGCACAAGGTCCGAGAGATAGCTCTTCGAGAACCACGAGCCGGCGACGGCGCCGAGCGGCGCGCCGAGGCCGAAGGCAGCCGCGAGGCTCCACACCAGGCGGCGCTGCCGGTGGTAGAGCGGCACCGACACGATGCGGCTCGAGAACTCGAGGATCTGGTTGACGACCTTGATCATGTTCGGGTCGCCGATGCCGAGGATCGTGATATGGCCGATGCCGGCGAGGATGCCGCCGCCGCCCGCGCCCGACGACATCAGGAACCCGGCGAGCACGCACCAGCCGAACGCGAGGTATGGGTTAAACCCGAGCTCGGGCATCCCTGCGCAGCCAGAGGCGCAACTGCTTGAGCTCCGGCGCGAGCGCCCACAGCACGAAGCAGATGGCGAGCGCCATCAGCACGCCGCTCTTGGGCCGAGTGAAGAAGATCGTGAGGTCGTTGTCGTAGTTCGCGAGCGAGGTCATGAAGTAGCCCTCGGCGAGCGGCCCGAGCACCACGCCGAGCACCATCGGCGCCGTCGGAAAGCCGAAGCGCCGCATGTAGAAGCCGATGATGCCGAACGCGATGCAGACGTAGACGTCGGCGATGTTGTTGCGCACGCCGAACGCGCCGACCAGGCTGAAGACGATGATGAAGGCGCAGATGATCGCCGGATCGGTGCGCATCAGCGTGCCGAAGCCGCGAGCCACCAGAACCGAGACCAAGATCATGAAAAGGTTGGCGAGCGTGAAGCTCGCGAAGATCGCATACAGCATGTCGGGGTTCTTCTGGTAGAGCATCGGGCCGGGCTGCACGCCGTGCCCGATCAGCGCGGCGAGCATGATCGCGGAGGCCGCGGTGCTCGGGATGCCGAGCGTGAGCAGCGGGATCAGCGCGGTTCCGGTGGTGGCGTTCTTCGAGGCCTCGGGCGCCGCGAGGCCGTCGGCGACGCCGGTGCCGAACTCCGCGCCGCGCCGGTTCACCTGGCGCTCCACGCCGTAGGCCACCAGCGCGCCCATCACCGCGCTGCCGCCGGGGATCACGCCGATCAGGCTGCCGATGCCGGTGCCGCGCGCGATCGACGCGCGCAGGGCCCAGACGTCGCGCAGCCCGAGCACCTTCATGACCGCCTTGCTGCGCACGGTGAAATCGTGGGTCTCGCGCGAGGCCAGCACCTCGAGCACCTCGCCGATGGCGAAGAGACCGATCATCACCACGACGAAATCGATGCCGTTCTCGAGGATGCCGAGGCCGAAAGTGAGCCGCGTCACGCCGTACAGCGGGTCGGTGCCGACCGAGCCGATCATCATGCCGATGAACAGCGCCAGCAGCGAAAAGAGCAGCTTGCCCTTGGCGATGGCGAGCACGCTGGCGAGCCCCATCACCGTGGTGGCGAAGAATTCCGGCTGGTCGAAAGTCAGCGCGAAGCGCGCGAACGGCGGCGAGGCGAACGACAGCAGCATGGCGCTGAAGAGGCCGCCGATGGCGCTCGCGGTGATGGCGATCGACAGCGCCCGCTCGGGCCCCTCGCGCTGCGCGAGCGGAAAGCCGTCCCAGCAGCTCGGCACCGAATCAGGGTCGCCGGGAATATTGAGCAGCAGCGACGAGATCGAGCCGCCGAACACGCCGCCGACGTAGATCCCGCCGAGGAACATCATCGCCACCAGGGGCGACATGAAGTAGGTGAAGGGCAGCGCGATCGCCATGGCGTTGACGAAGGAGATGCCCGGCAGCGCCCCGGCCACCACGCCGACCAGCACGCCGATGATCATCACGCCGAGGTTCAGCGGCTGGAACGCGACGCCGAGCCCGTGCGCGAATCCGGATAGCATCTCCATCAGTAGATGCCCAGCAGGCGGTACACGACGATCGTCGCCTCCTCGAACACGCCGCGACCGCGATCGAGCGGCATCAGCGAGATCTTGACGAACACGTACAGGATCGCGGCGGTGCCGAGCAGGCTGACGAGCACCACCGGGAGCGGCCGGCGCAGGCCCGAGAGCACGAGCCAGCCGGCCATGAAGGCAAGCGTTGCGAGCGCCATGCCGATCTGCGTGATGCCAATGCCGTAGGCGACGAGCAGCGCCATTCCCCAGGCGAGCTTCGTGTCGTCATAGCCCGGCCCGGCCTCGCCCTCCGCCGCCTTGGCAGAGCGCGACAGGTACAGGCTGCGCAGGAAGATGACGAGCGCGGTGGCCGCGGCGCAATAGAGGATGGTTTTCGGCCAGGTCGCGGGACCCGCGAGGCCGCGCGCCATGCCGTCGAGATCGACGCCGGGCGCGATGAACCGGGTGGCGATGATCGCGGCGAGCGCAGCGCCCAAGGGCGCGGCGAGCCGCACGGCATTCACGAGGCGGGGCGGCATGCGCCGCTACTTCACCATGCCGTACTCTTTCATGAAGCGCGTGACGTCGTCGTAATTCTTCTGTGCGAAGGCGCGGCCTTCCTCGGAGCTCTTCGGCTCGATGCAGGTGTAGGTCTCGCCGCAGAACTTCTTCCACTCTGGCGTCGCCGCGATGCGCGCCACGGCCGCGTTCAGGACGGTGAGCGTGCCGGCCGGTACCTTCGCCGAAGTGACGATGGCGCGCCAATTCGGCAGATCGATGTGGTGGCCGAACTCCGCCGAGGCCGGCGTGTCGGCGAACGCGGGGTGGCGCTTCTCGCCGAACACCACCAGCGGGCGGTATTGCGCGGACTCGAGGAACTGCACCACGTCGCCGGGCTCCTCGAACAGCACCTCGCTGTGGCCGCCGAGCGGCGAGAGATAGCGCTCTCCCGGCTTGGCGAACGGCACGTTCACCATCGGGTAGCCTTTCGCCGCCAGGAATTTCACCGCGATGTCGTCGAGCGTGCCGTAGCCGGCGGTCGCGACGCGCAGCTTGTTGGGGTTCGCCTTGGCGGCGTCGAGCAGCCCCTGGTAGCTGCGGAAGCGGCTGTCCTTCGGCACAAACAGCATCGATGGCGAGGACTGCACCACCGCGATGAAGGCGAAGTCGCGTACCTGCATCTTGCCCAGGCCGCTCGCCCAAGCCGAGATCGACAGCCCGGTGAGCGTCCCCAGGGTATAGCCGTCGGGCGTGCTGGTCAGCACTTTGCTCAAGCCCGCGTTGCCCGAGGCGCCGGCGATGTTCGCCACCGGCACCGGCACGCCCAGCACCGGCTCGAGGAGCTTCGACATGACGCGGCCGAGCTGGTCGGCGCCGCCGCCGGGGCCGAAGTTCACGATCATGTCGACCGGCCGGGCCGGGAATTTCTTGTCCTGCGCGTGCGCCGCGCACGCTGCGAGCAGGGCGACGCTCCACGCCAATCGAACGAGGATCCGCTTTTGCATCGCTCCTCCTCCTCCTACGGTTGCTTACGAATCAGCTCATGGCTTGAGCCCGAGCGCATCGATCGCCGCGCGCGAGAAGAAGTTGATGCGCGACTGCTCGTCCAGGTTCGGATAGTTCTTGAGGTAGCGCACCACGCCCGAGACCCCGCTCGAATCCCAGTGCGGGTAATCGCTGGTGCAGGCCATGTTATCGCCCTTGAACCAGGCCATGGTCTCGGAGAGCAGCGCCTCCTCGGGTTCGAACGAGCAAATCACGCACTGGCGCTTGAAGTACTCGGAGGGCGGCATCGTCAGCGGCGCCATCTCCTTCGGCCGCGCGGTGTAGTGGCTGTCGAGGCGGAACAGCATGTAAGGAACCCAGGTCGCGCCCGCCTCGCAGAACAGCACCTTCAGCTTGGGATGGCGCTCGAGCACGCCGTAGCCGAGGATGCCCGCCACCGCCGTCGCCATCTCGAGCGGATGCGACACTGCGTGCGCGATCCAGTAGCGGTCGAACTTGTAGTCGGTGCTGTAGGTCGCGTTGTAGGTGCCGGTGGCCTCGTGGAACACGAGCGCCATGCCGAGCTCGCTCATCGCCTTCCAGACCGGATCCCAGTCCTCGTTCCACCAGCGCACCTCCTGCATCACGTTCGGCCGCATCCATACCGCGGTGGCGCCGAGCTTCTTGCAGCGCTTGATCTCCTCCACCGCCCATTGCGGATTCAGGGGAATCGACACGCACCAGAAGTGACGCTTGCTGGTGGCCCACACCTTGGCGGTCCAGTCGTTGAGCGCGCGCATCACGGCGTACTGCAGATGCCAGTTCTGGATGTCGGAGGTGAACAGGCCGAGGGTCGGGATCCAGACCGCGCAATCGATGCCCGACAGATCCATGTCGATGTCGCGGTTCTCGAACGCGTGCTTGTGCGCGCGCTCGTACGGCAGGCCTTCGCCGCGCGGGCGCTGGTCGCCGCAGCCTTCGGTGCGCCCCGGTCCCCAGCCCGAGGGCTTCTGGTAGAGCCGCCCTTCGACCATCAGGC
The DNA here is from genome assembly GCA_036506355.1 of Burkholderiales bacterium. Classification (GTDB taxonomy): domain Bacteria; phylum Pseudomonadota; class Gammaproteobacteria; order Burkholderiales; family SG8-39; genus SCGC-AG-212-J23. The sequence goes on along the minus strand of DASXRW010000018.1, from coordinate 11,272 downwards.
GCGGCGCGCCGCTGTTGTCCGTCGCGGGCTTGGGCGCCATGCGCGCCCACTCCTTGTCGAGGAACATGGTGAACGCTTCCGGCGGCTCGATGATGTGGCGGTCGCAATCGACGACGAAATACTCCTGGCCGAGCTTCTTCGACTTGGAGCGGTACGCGTCCTCGATCGACTTGTAGCGGTCAACGGCTTTCTCTTTCACGGCGACCTGGCCCATGTTCGTCTCCTCTTTGTCGGATTACTCGATCTTTTCCATCAGCAGGCGCTCGACGACGTTGCCGCGGACCAGGTGCTCCTGCACGATGTCCTGAGCATCCTCGACCGTCGGCACGTGGTACCAGACGGCTTCGGGATAGACCACGACGCTCGGCCCTAACTCGCAGTGGTCAAGGCAGCCCGCGCGGTTGATGCGTGTATCGCCTTTCAGGCCGGCCTTCGCTGCGCCTTCCTTGAGCGCCCTGAAGATCTGCTCCGAGCCGCGCTGCTTGCAGCAGCCGCGCGGATCGCTCGCGTCGCGCTCGTTGAGGCAGACAAAGACGTGGCGCCGGTAGCCGGCCATTGGAGTCGCTTATCGACGGATCGATGTGGCTGGTGGACGATACGCGCCCACCGCCGCGGGCGCTGTCAAGTACTTGACAGTCCCAGCAGATGCGCGACTACCTCGGCGAAGCCCGCGCCGGAGCTCGCACCAGTAATGTATTTGGGCTCGGCCGGCAGGGCGCCGGCAAAGCGCTGGACGTTGGCCACGCCGACGGATTTGGGAAAGAACTCGAACATCGGCGCGTCGTTCGGCGAATCGCCGATGTAGATCACCGCGTCCCGGTCGCCATCGAGGTCCATCGCAAACTGCTCGCGGAACAGCGCTCGAGTCATGGTGAGCTTGTCGTAATCGCCGAACCAGCCGTTGACGTGGATCGAGCTCAGCTTGGCGTGCAATCCAGCCTGGCGCATCAGGGCTGCGATGCGCTCCGCGGCCGCCAGCGGCAGGGGCGGCACATCCTCGCAATAATCGATCGCGAGATCCGTTTCGCGATACGCCTGATCGGCCGCGATGGCGCAGCCAGGCACGGCGGCGAGGATGTCCTGCGCGATCTTCGCCAGCTGTTCGCGGTTGCGCGCGCGCGCCTCGGCTGGATCGCGGTATTGCTTCTGCAGCCGCCCGTGCGAGAGGAGGAAGTAAAAGGCGCCGTTCTCGCCCACCACCGCGTCGAGCGGCCACATGCGCGCGATGTGATCGCACCAGCCGGCCGGGCGGCCGGTAACCGCGACTGCGAGCTTGCCGGCTGCCTGCAGCCGCTCGAGCGCGGCATAGGCCTGCGCGGTGAGTTTGCCTGCGGTCGTGAGCGTGTCGTCGATGTCGAAAAGCACCGCGCGCACGGCGCGCGGGTCGAGCTCGGCGAGCGCTTTCAATGCCCGATGACCTGTGCGACGCGCTGGCGCTGCGCCTCGGTCATGTGCAGGCCGCACTTCGTGCGCCGCCAAAGCACGTCGACCGCCGAGCTCGCCCATTCGCGTTCGAGGAAGTGCTGCACTTCACGTTCGGTGAGCCCCGCGCCGTAGTGCTCGCCGACCTGGCCATCGCCGAGAACCTCGGGCGCTTCGATGCCATGGCGCCTGAAAACCCCGCGTACGACGAGCTCCGGAAGGTCGCGATAGCGCTCGAAGACATCGTGGCGCGCGGCGGCGCGGGTCGCGAAATCGCTGCCCGGCAGCGGCGTGCTGGCGGTCCAGGCGCTTTTCATCGCGCGGAAATAGGGGCTCAGCCTTTCAAGCGCCTGCTCGGCGAGACGGCGGTACGTGGTGATCTTGCCGCCGAACACCGACAACACGGGCGCCGTGCCGACATCGGCGTCGAGGCGAAGCGTGTAATCGCGCGTGATGGCGGAGGGGTTCGCCGCCCCGTCGTCGTAGAGCGGCCGCACGCCGGCATAGCGCCAGCGTACCTGCGATGCGTCGACCGGGCGCTCGAGATAGCGACTCGCGGCCGCGCAGAGATAGCGCACCTCGTCCTCGCTCGCTTGCGGGCTCTGCGCTTCGCCGACCGGCACGTCGGTGGTGCCGACAAGGGTGAAGCGTTCCTCGTAGGGAATGATGAAAACGACGCGGCCATCGTCGTTCTGCAGGACGAAGGCATGATCGCCGTCGTAGAGCTTGGGAAGCACGATGTGGCTGCCCTTGACCAGCCGCACCGCGTCGCGACTGGGCTGGCCGAGTCGATCGTTCAGCACCTGCTTGACCCAAGGGCCCGCGGCGTTGGCGATGGCGCGCGCCTCGATCTGCTCTCCGTTCGACAGCAGCGCGCGCCACACGCCTGCGGCGCGGCGCGCCGAAACGCATTCAGTGCGCACCAGAACGCGCGCGCCGCGTTGCCGGGCGTCCGCGGCGTTGGCGATCACCAGGCGGGAATCGTCCACGCGGCAGTCCGAATAGACGAAGCCGTGCTTGAGCCTCGCGTGGAGGCCCGACGAGTAAGGCGGCGTATCGAGGCGCACGGCCTGCGAGGCCGGCAGGACTGAGCGGCGCGCGAGGTGATCGTAGAGAAACAGCCCCACCCGAATCATCCAGCGCGGGCGCAGCTCGGCGACGTGCGGGATGACGAAGCGCACCGGCCAGGCGAGATGGCCGGCGACGCGCAGCAGGATCTCGCGCTCGGCGAGCGCTTCGGCAACCAGGCGGAACTCGTAGTGCTCGAGGTAGCGCAGCCCGCCGTGGATCAGCTTGGAGGACGAGGACGACGTGGCGCTCGCCAGGTCGCCGCGCTCCACCAGGATCGTCGACAGGCCGCGGCCGGCCGCGTCGCGCGCGATGCCGGCGCCGTTGATGCCGCCGCCGATGACCAGCAGATCGTAGATCACCCCGCGGGGCACTATAGCCGATAGCGCCCTGGGGGACCGGCGAGCCGGACTAGGTGCTGCTGCTCGCCTTCTTCAGCTGCTCGAGCTTGAGGACCTTGACCTGGCCCTCGGGGTGCTTGCTCTTCGCCTGCTGCTCCTTCGCCTGCTGCTGCTGGCGCCGGATCTTCTCAAACGTCTTCTTCACGTCCGTGTCGAAGCTCGGACGATAGCGGAAGTCGGAATCGAGAATATGTTTCATGCAATCTCCTGCTTGGGTCCCGTGATTGTTTCAAAACCGGGCTGGAGACATTGCAGGCCCGCCGTGGTCTTGGCGGACTATTCGGCGCGCGACGCGGAAATACTTCCGAGTCGGGCCGCCGCGACAGTGCCGAGCTAAGCCGCTGTGACGCTTTATTTTTTTCGCAGCTTGCGAATTGCGGCGAGCTGCGCGGCGAGCATCGCGAGCTCGCCTTCCACGACGGCGATCTCCTGCTTGTCCTTGGCGCTGCGCCGCGCTTCCTCGGCGCGCTTGAGCGCCTCGGCTGCCTTCGCCTCGTCGAGATCCGCGCCGCGGATCGCCGTATCGGCGAGCACGGTAATCACCTTGGGCTGCACTTCCAGGATGCCGCCGGCGACGAAGATGAGCTGTTCCTCGCCGCCCCCAGCGGGCGTGATACGCACCGCGCCGGGCTTGATGCGCGTGATCAGCGGCGTGTGGCGCGGATAGATGCCGAGCTCGCCCGCCTCGCCGGGCAGGACGACGAACTCCGCCTCGCCCGAGTAGATCGCCTCCTCGGCGCTCACCACGTCAACATGGATGGTCGCGTTCGCCATTTATTTCAGGGCTTTCGCCTTCTCGAAGGCCTCTTCGATCGGTCCGACCATGTAGAACGCCTGCTCGGGCAGCGCATCGCACTCGCCGTTCACGATCATCTTGAAGCCCTTGATCGTGTCTTTCAGCGCGACGTACTTGCCTTCCTGTCCGGTGAAGTTCTTCGCCACCGAGAACGGCTGCGACAAGAAGCGCTGGATCTTGCGCGCTCGCGCGACTGCCAGCTTATCCTCGGGCGAGAGCTCGTCCATGCCGAGAATCGCGATGATGTCGCGCAGCTCCTTGTAGCGCTGCAGCGTGGCCTGCACCGCACGCGTGGTGTTGTAGTGCTCTTCGCCGATGGTGTTGGGATCGACCTGGCGTGACGTGGAGTCGAGCGGGTCCACGGCGGGGTAGATCCCGAGCGCCGCGATGTCGCGCGACAGCACGACCGTGGCGTCGAGGTGGCCGAAGGTGGTCGCGGGCGACGGGTCGGTGAGGTCGTCCGCGGGCACGTACACCGCCTGGATCGAAGTGATCGAGCCCGTTTTGGTCGAGGTAATGCGCTCCTGCAGCCGGCCCATCTCCTCGGCGAGCGTGGGCTGGTAGCCCACCGCGGAGGGCATCCGCCCGAGCAGCGCCGAGACCTCGGTGCCGGCGAGGGTGAAGCGGTAGATGTTGTCGACGAAGAACAGGATGTCGCGGCCCTCGTCGCGGAAGTCCTCGGCCATGGTGAGGCCCGTGAGCGCGACGCGCAGCCGGTTGCCCGGCGGCTCGTTCATCTGGCCGAACACCATCGCCACCTTCGACTCCTCGAGCTTGTCGAGCTTCACCACCTCGGCGTCGATCATCTCGTGATAGAAGTCGTTGCCCTCGCGGGTGCGCTCGCCGACGCCGGCGAACACCGAGAGTCCGGAGTGCTGCGTGGCGATGTTGTTGATGAGCTCCAGCATGTTCACCGTCTTGCCGACCCCGGCGCCGCCGAAGAGGCCGATCTTTCCGCCCTTGGCGAACGGACAGATCAGGTCGATCACCTTGATGCCCGTCTCGAGCAGCTCGACCGAAGGCGAGAGCTCGTCGAACCTGGGCGCGACCTGGTGGATCGAGCGCTTCTTGTCGGACTTGATCGGGCCGACGTCATCGATGGGACGGCCCAGCACGTTCATGATCCTGCCAAGGGTCCCCTTGCCGACCGGCACCGAAATCGGCCCGCCCGTCGAGCTCACCTTCATGCCGCGGCGCAGGCCGTCGGAGGAGCCCAGCGCGATGCAGCGCACCACGCCGTCGCCGAGCTGCTGCTCGACCTCGAAGGTGAGCTCCTTTTCGACCAGCCGGTTGTTCGGATCCTCCACCAGCAGCAGCGCCTCATAGATGCCCGGCATGCTCTCGCGGTCGAACTGGATGTCGGTGACCGCGCCGATGCACTGGACGATGGTGCCTTGTGCTTGTGCCATATGCCTTCCCTTTAGACGGCGGCTGCGCCGCCGACGATTTCTGAGAGCTCCTTGGTGATCGCCGCCTGCCGATTCTTGTTGTAGATCAGCGTCAGCTCGTCGATCAGCGTGGCGGCGTTGTCGGAGGCCGACTTCATCGCCACCATGCGCGCCGATTGCTCGGAGGCCATGTTTTCCGATACCGCCTGGTAGATGAGCGCCTCGATGTAGCGCGTCATCACCTGGTCGAGCACGGCGCGTGCCTCGGGCTCATAGATGTAGTCCCATACCGTCTCCGGGGCCCCGAGCCGCTCGCCGGAGAGCGGCAGCAGCTGCTCGATCACCGGCTCCTGTTTCATGGTGTTGATGAAGCGCGTGTAGCCGAGCATCAGCCGATCGAAGCGATCGGAGCCGTAGCCGTCGAGCATCACCTTGACGGCGCCGATCAGCTTGTCCATCTGCGGGCGGTCGCCGAGCTGGATGACGTGCGACACGATGTTCGCGCCCAGCCGCTGCATGAAGCCGAAGCCCTTGTTGCCGATGGCGCAGACGTCGACCTCCTCGCCCTGCCCCTGCCATTCCTTGTACTGCGCCAGCACCAGGCGCAGCAAGTTGGTGTTGAGCGCGCCGCACAGGCCCTTGTCGGTGGTGATGACGATGATCCCCACCCGCTTGACGGAATCACGGTCGACCAGAAACGGATGGCGATACTCCGGGTTGGCGTGCGAGATGTGCGCGGCGACGTTGCGGATCTTCTCGCCGTAGGGCCGCGCGTGGCGCATGCGTTCCTGGGCCTTGCGCATCTTCGAGGCCGCGACCATCTCCATCGCCTTGGTGATCTTGCGCGTGTTTTGCACGCTCTTGATCTTGACCCGTATTTCCTTGGTGCCCGGCATTGGCTAGAACGATCCGTTCTTCTTCCAGTCCTCGAGAGCGCTCTTCAGCGCCTTCTCGTCCTCGGCTGAGAGATCCTTCTTGTCTTCGATCGTCTTGACGAGAGCTGCGTATTTGCCTTTGATGTAGTCGCGCATCGACTTCTCGGCGCCGAGCGCCTTTTTCACCTCGATCGAGTCGAAGTAGCCGTTGTTGACGGCGAAGAGGGTGAGCGCCATCTCCCAGACCTGCAGCGGCGAATACTGCGGCTGCTTCATGAGCTCGGTCACCATGCGGCCGCGCTCGAGCTGCTTGCGCGTCGCCTCGTCCAGGTCGCTCGCGAACTGCGCGAACGCGGCGAGCTCGCGGTACTGGGCGAGCGCGAGGCGCACGCCGCCGCCGGTGTCGCGCCGCTTCATCACCTTGGTCTGCGCCGCGCCGCCCACGCGTGACACCGAGATGCCGGCGTTGATGGCGGGGCGGATGCCGGCGTTGAACAAGTCCGTCTCCAGAAAGATCTGCCCATCGGTGATCGAGATCACATTGGTCGGCACGAACGCGGTGACGTCGCCCGCTTGCGTTTCGATCACCGGCAGCGCGGTGAGCGAGCCGGTCTTGCCCTTCACTGCGCCCTTGGTGAATTTCTCGACGTAGTCGGGATTCACGCGCGCCGCGCGCTCGAGCAGCCGCGAGTGCAGATAGAACACGTCGCCGGGGTAGGCCTCGCGCCCAGGCGGCCGGCGCAGCAGCAAGGACACCTGGCGGTAGGCCCAAGCCTGCTTGGTCAGGTCGTCGTAGATGATGAGCGCGTCCTGCCCGCGGTCGCGGAAGTACTCGCCCATGGTGCAGCCCGAGTAAGGTGCGATGTACTGCATCGCCGCCGACTCGGACGCCGAGGCCGCGACCACGATGGTGTAGGCCATGGCGCCATGCTCTTCGAGCTTGCGCACCACGTTGGCGATGGTGGAAGCCTTCTGCCCGATGGCGACGTAGACGCAGAAGAGATCCTTGCCCTTCTGGTTGATGATGGTGTCGACCGCGACCGCGGTCTTGCCGGTCTGGCGATCACCGATGATCAGCTCGCGCTGGCCGCGGCCGATCGGCACCATCGCATCGATCGCCTTGAGGCCCGTTTGCACCGGCTGCGATACCGACTGACGCGCGATTACGCCCGGGGCCACTTTCTCGATCACGTCGGTGAGCTTGGCGTTGACCGGCCCCTTGCCGTCGATCGGCTGGCCGAGCGAGTTCACCACGCGACCGAGCAGCTCCGGTCCGATCGGCACCGAGAGGATCTTGCCCGTCGTCTTGACGATGTCGCCCTCGGTGATGTGCGTGTATTCACCCAGAATCACCGAGCCGACCGAGTCGCGCTCCAGGTTGAGCGCCAGGCCGAACGTGTTTTTTGGAAACTCCAGCATCTCTCCCTGCATCACATCCGACAGGCCATGGATGCGGCAGATGCCGTCGGTCACCGACACTACCGTGCCCTGGGTGCGCATCTGCGCGCCGGCATCGAGGTTCTGGATGCGGCTCTTGATGAGTTCGGAAATTTCCGATGGATTGAGTTGCATCGCTGCTCCTTAAGCTTTCAATGCGGTCTCGAGCGCGCCGAGCTGCGCGCGCGCGGAACCGTCGATGACTTTGTCGCCGAGCACGATCTTCACGCCGCCGATCAGCTCGCGATCGACCGAGACCTGCGCGCGCACCTTGCGGCCGGTTTTCTTCTCTAGCCGCTGCACCAGATCGCGCAGCTGCGCGTCGCTCAGCTCGAACGCCGAGTGCACCTCGGCCTCCACGACGCCTTCGCGCTCGTTCTTCAGAGCCTCGAACTGCTCGCGGATCTGCGGCAGGAGCTCCAGGCGGTTATTCTGCGCGAGCACGCGCACGAAATTCTCGGCGTCGCCGCTCAGCTTGCCGGCAAGAATCGAGATGAAGAGGCCGGCGACCTGCGCCTCGGCAAGATTGGGGTCCGCTACCGCAGCGCGCACGCGAGCGTCCTGCCCGACCTGGGCGAGGGCGCCCAGCGTCTCGGACCACTTGGCGAGTGCGCCCGCCTCCTCGGCGAGCTTGAACGCCGCCTCGGCGTAGGGACGCGCGACGGTGCTCGGCTCGGCCATTACATCTGCCGCTTGATCGACTCGAGCAGCTCGCCGTGCGCCTTGGCATCGACCTCGCGGCGCAGGATCTTCTCGGCGCCGGCGACGGCGAGCGAGGCGACGCGGTCGCGCAGCTGCTCGCGCGCGCGGGTCACTTCCTGCTCGATCTCGGCCTTGGCCGCCGCCTTCTCGCGGCCGCCCTCTTCCTTGGCCGCGGACTTGGCCTCATCAATCATCTGCGCGACGCGCTTCTCGGCCTGCGAGATGATCTCCGCCGCGCGCTCTCGCGCGTGCTTGATCTCCTCGTCGGCCTGGCGCGTGGAGAGCTCGAGCGAGCGGCGACCTTGTTCGGCCGCGGCGAGGCCGTCGGCGATGGTCTTCTGCCGCGTCTCGATGGCGCGCAACATGAACGGCCAGATGAACTTCACGGTAAACCAGATGAAGGCCGAAAACGTCACGGCCTGCGCAAATAGGGTCAGATTGAGGTTCATGCGACCTCTCCCAGCGGCTAGCGGAAGGCAGTTGCTAGCGGGTTGGCGAAGGCGAAGAACATGGCGATCCCCAGGCCGATGATGAACGACGCGTCGATCAGGCCGAGCAGCAGGAACACCTTGCCCTGCAGCGAGTTGGTGAGCTCGGGCTGGCGCGCGGCGGCCTCGAGGAAGCGGCTGCACATGATGCCCACGCCGATGCAGGCGCCGGCCGCGCCCAAACCGATCATCAGCCCGATACCAATGCCGGTGTAGGCCTGCACCATGGCGAGCAGTTGAAGTTTCTCCATCGGTGTTCTCCCTTTTTTAGCGAATATGACGAGTCAGTGGTGCTCGTGCGCCATCGAGATGTAGACGATGGTCAGCATCATGAAGATATAGGCCTGCAAGAGCACGATCAGGATGTGGAAGATCGCCCAGCCCAAGCCGAGCACGGAGCCAAAGATCGTGCCCCACAGCCCGGTCGCGGCCCACATCCAGAGCAGCAGGAACAGGATCTCGCCAGCGTACATGTTGCCGAAGAGCCGCAGCGAATGCGACAGCGTCTTCGAGATGTACTCGACCATCTGGAAGAGAAAATTCGCGGGCCACAGCAGCGGATGCTTGCCGAACGGTGCGCAGAACAATTCATGCAGCCAGCCGCCGAAACCCTTCACCGAGATCGCGAACACGATCGTCAGCGCAAGCACCGAGATCGACAGCGCGAAGGTGGTGTTGACGTCGGCCGTCGGCACGTATCGAAACCCGTGCTCGGAAATATGGTGGGTCACCAGACCGACGAGGTCGGCGGGCAGGAAATCCATCGCGTTCATCAGCACCACCCAGACAAAAACGGTGAGCGCGAGCGGGGCGATGAACCGATGACGATCGCCGTGCTGAAAGATGCCTTTCGCCTGCTCGTCGACGAAGTCGATCAGCAGCTCGACGAAAGCCTGGCGCCGGGTCGGCACGCCCGCAGTCGCCCCGCGCACCACCCACCAGATCAAGCCGACGCCGACGAGGCCGAGCAGGATGGAAACGATCAGCGAGTCGACATTCAGCGTCCAGAAGCCGCCATCGCCCACGGACTTGGTGAAGAACGTGAGGTGGTGCTGGATATATTCCGAAGGGGTGAGCTCGCTCGCCGCGGCCATTTTCAGGTCAGTAATCGCGCACGAAAAACGCCATGGCAAAAATCAGCAGGGTGACGACGAAAGCTGCGATCAGCGCGCCGACCACCGCCTCGCGATAGTTCACGAGAACGAGCCAGAGCAGCAAGACGGCGAGCCCGAGCTTTACCGCCTCGGCCCGCAAGGCACTCAACACAATCCCCCCCGCTGACTTCGCATTGCCCATCGAAGCCGCCAACGCGGCCGCCAGCCCGGCCGTGATGCTGACGAGCCCGCCGGCGAGTGCCGAGGCCGCACCGTGCCCGCCGGCAACCAGCGCGGCGATCATCATCAGGACCGCGGTCGCCGCAAGCTGCCATCTCAGGACGGTGAGGACCGGCTTTTTGAGGTGGCGAAGCATGACGTTGAAAATTCTTCGCACCCCGCAAAAGCCGCGGAAGTATAGCGCAACTGCAATCATTTCAACCGCTTCAGCAGCTGCTCGAGATGCTCGAGGCTCGAGTAGTGCAGGACGAGCTTGCCGCGCCCCTTTCGCGCAGTCCGGATTTCCACCGTGGTGCCGAGCCGCTCGGACAATTCCTCTTCGAGGCGCGCGAGGTCCCGATCGCTTCTTTTCCTGCGGCGCGTCGCCGGCGCACGCAGCAGGCGCTGGACCAGCGCCTCGGTCTCGCGCACCGACAGGCGCTTCGCGCCGATGCGCGTGCCGAGCTCGATCTGGCGCGCGGCATCGAGCGCGAGCAGCGCGCGCGCGTGCCCCATTTCGATCGCGCCACGCATCAGCAGCTCCTGCACCGGGCGCGCGAGCTTGAGCAAGCGCAGCAGATTGCTCGTTGCGCTGCGCGAGCGTCCGACCGCGTCCGCCGCTTGCTCGTGCGTCATCTTGAATTCTTCGATCAGGCGCTGCACCCCAGCGGCCTCTTCTATCGGGTTCAAGTCCTCGCGCTGGATGTTCTCGATCAGCGCCATCACGAGCGCCGCGTCGTCGGGCACCTCGCGTACCACCGCGGGCACCTGCGCCAACCCCGCCATCTGCGCCGCGCGCCAGCGGCGCTCGCCCGCGATCAGCTCGTAGCCGCCCGCGACCGGCCGTACGACCACGGGCTGCAGCAGTCCCTGCGCGCGGATCGATTGGGCGAGTTCGGCCAGCGCCTGCTCATCCATCCGCGTGCGCGGCTGGTAGCGCCCTGGGCGGATGCGAGCCGTGTCGATCGTGCCAAGCGACTCGCGCGGCGGCTCGTCGCCGCCGAGCAGCGCATCGAGCCCGCGGCCCAGGCCCTTTTGTCTCATGCGCCCGCCATGATCTCGCCGGCGAGCGCCACATAGGCTTGCGCGCCCTTGGAGCTCGCGTCCCACAGCACCGCGGGCACGCCGTAGCTCGGCGCTTCGGCAAGCCGCACGTTGCGCGGCACGAGGGTGCGGTACACCTTGTCGCCGAAATGCGCCTCGAGCTGCTGCGACACCTGCTGCGAGAGCGTGTTTCTCGGGTCGTACATGGTGCGCAGCAGGCCGGCGATCTCGAGCTGCGGATTCAGATGTCCGCGCACGCGCTTGATCGTTGCGACCAGGTCTGACAGGCCTTCGAGCGCGTAGTACTCGCATTGCATCGGAATCAGCACGCGCTGCGC
>DASXRW010000017.1:0-2540 GCA_036506355.1 Burkholderiales bacterium | reverse complement strand
GCGTAGATCTCCATGGTCTCGCGCGCGATGCGGCGGCGCTTGGCGACCGCTACCGCGCCGAGGGTGCGCATGTTGTGCAAGCGGTCGGCGAGCTTGATCAGGATGACGCGCACGTCGCGCGCCATCGCCAGCAGCATCTTGCGGAAGTTCTCCGCCTGGACGTGTTCGGCCGACTGGAACTCGATCTTGTCGAGCTTGGAGACGCCGTCGACCAGTTCCGCGACGGGTTTGCCGAAGGTGTCCGAGATCTCGTCCTTGGTGACCGAGGTATCCTCGGTGACGTCGTGCAGCAGCGCCGCCATCAGCGTCTGGCCGTCGAGGTGCCAGTCGGCGAGGATCTCGGCCACCGCGAGGGGATGCGAGATGTACGGCTCCCCGGACTGGCGCGTTTGCCCGGCGTGCGCGGCTTCCGAGAAGCGATAGGCGTCTTCCAGGCGCGCGACGTCCTTCGGCTTGAGATAGCCGAAGCGCTCGGACTCCTTCAGCAGGGGTGCGGCGGCTGCCATGGGGTCAGATTACCCCAGGGAATTCGGGGACGGAGCCCGAACTCCAGCGACGCATAGCTTTCGGAGTTCGGGCTCCGTCCCCGAATTCCTTACAAACCTGGGGGTGTCGCCGGCATGGCGTTGCGCTTCAGGACCTCGGTGCCGACCTTGCCGGTGGCGATCTCGCGCAGCGCGATCACGGTCGACTTGTCGCGGTTGGGCTCGACCAGCGGCGAGGCGCCGGCGCCGAGCTGGCGCGCGCGGTAAGTCGCCGCCAGCGTGAGCTGAAAGCGGTTCGGAATTCTCTTCAGGCAGTCGTCGACGGTGATGCGGGCCATGGGATCTCTTCAGGTTCTGGCGCGCTCGCCTTGGATGATCTTGCCGAGCTCGCGCCGTGCGGTTTCGAAGTCTTTGTTAATTATAGCGTATTTGAACTCGCCGGCGTGCGCCAGTTCCTCGCGAGCATTGTCGAGCCGGCGGCGGATCACGGCGTCCGCGTCCTGGCCGCGCGCGCGCATGCGTCGCTCGAGCTCCTCGATCGAGGGCGGCAGGATGAAGATGCCGATGCAGTCGGGGTACAGCCGCCGCACCTGCTGCGCGCCCTGCCAGTCGATTTCCAGGATCAGGTCGTCGCCGCGCTTCACCGCGTCGAGGATCACCTGCTTCGCCGTGCCGTAGTGGTTGCCGTGGACCTCGGCGCTCTCCAGGAATTCGCCCCGCTCGCGCATGTGCCGGAAGGTCGCCTCGTCCACAAAGTGGTAGTCGACGCCGTCCTTTTCGCCGGCCCGCGGCGCGCGCGTCGTGTAGGAGACGGAAATCTTGAGACTCGGGTCGTCGCGCATCACCGCGTCGATGAGCGAGGTCTTGCCTGCGCCCGAAGGAGCGGTGATGACGAACAGCTTGCCGCTCATTCGATGTTCTGCACCTGCTCGCGCATCTGCTCGACCAGCAGCTTGAGCTCGAGCGCGCAATCGGCGATCTCCTGGCTCGCCGCTTTCGAGGCGAGCGTGTTCGCCTCGCGGTTCAGCTCCTGCGCGATGAAGTCCAGGCGTTTGCCGACCGCCCCGCCTTTTTGCAGCGTGCGATCGACTTCGTCCAGGTGCGTGCGCAGGCGCGTCAATTCCTCGTCGACATCCACTTTGGCGGCGAACACCGCGAGTTCCGCGCGCACGCGCTCGTCATCCGCCGAGCCGAGCGCCTCACGCAGTCGCTCGGCGAGCTTCGCCTGGTAGGCGGCGAGCGACTGTGGCACGAGCGGCGCCGCCTGCTCGAGCCGCCGGCGCATCGCGGCGACGCGCTCGCCCACCGCGGCGGCGAGCTTCGCGCCTTCGCGGCCGCGCGAGGCGACCAGCTCGTCGAGCGCCTTGCGGCAAAGGCCGGCGGCGAGGTTGCGCGTCTGCTCTTCGTCGAGCGGCGCTTCGGCGATGACGCCGGGCCAGCGCAGCACGTCGGCGACGCGCAGCGGCGCAGCCTGCGGCAGCGCTTTGATCACCTCCACCGAGAGCTCGCGCAGGCGCGCGAGCGCCTCGGCATTGAGGCGCGTGCCGGGCGCGCTGCCCGCGGCTTCGTTGAGAAACAGGCGGCAGTCGAGCTTGCCGCGCGAGACGCGAGTGCCAATTAGTTCTCGTAGCGTCGGCTCGAGCGCGCGCAGCTCGTCGGATACGCGGAACTGCAGGTCCAGGTAGCGCGCATTGACCGAGCGCAGCTCGACGCTGAGCGTGCCGCGTGCGGTGTCGGCGCTCGCCGCGGCATAGCCGGTCATGCTCTGGATCATTCGTTATCATAGCGAGGAGATGGCACCGCAAGCCAATCAAGCGCTGCCGGCTGGCACCCGGCTCGAGAAGTACCGGATCCAGCGCACGCTCGCGTCGGGCGGCTTCTCGATCGTCTATCTCGCGCACGACGAGAACGAGTCGCCGGTCGTCATCAAGGAGTACCTGCCCTCGACGCTCGCGGTGCGCACCGAAGCCGGCGCGTCGCCCAAAGTCGCCGCCACCGATCTGGCGCGCTTCCGCTACGGCCTGAAGTGCTTCTTCGAGGAAGGCCGCGCGCTCG
>DASXRW010000016.1:0-1856 GCA_036506355.1 Burkholderiales bacterium | reverse complement strand
GAATTCGCGCGGCGCGTCGGGGTGCCGGCCGATCTGCTCGTCGACACCGGCCATCCCGCCGGCCAGCGCATGCGCGACCGCGGCGGCTTCGGCGATCCCTCGAGCCCGAAGAACGCGCTGCTAATCGAATGCGGCCAACATTGGGAGAAGCGCGCGGTCGACGTCGCGATCGATACCACTCTGCGGTATTTGCAAACCACCGGAATCGTCACGGCCGATTGGGTGGCTCCCAGACTTCGTCTTGCCCCGCCCGCGACTCAGCGTGTCATCCGCGTGACCGAGGCCGTCGTTGCGGACAGCATGAATTTGCGCTTCGCGAGGCCGTGGAAGGGCCTCGAGGTCATCGAAAAAGCGGGCACGGTGGTGGCGACCGATGGCGAGCGGGTCTGGCGCACGCCTTATGAGAACTGCGTGCTGGTGATGCCTTCACTCGTCCATCTCAAGCCCGGCAACACCACGGTGCGCCTGGGGCGCTACGAATAGATCAGCCGTCCAGTAGCGCCAGCGCGTCGTCGGCGGTCATCACATCGCCAAATTGCTGGATCACGTTCTCGAGCGTCGCGAGGTGCTCCTCGTCCGAGAGCGCCGCGGTGCAGTCGCAGAGCAGCACGACCTTGTAGTCGAGCATCATCGCGTCGCGCGCGGTGCATTCGCAGCAGACGTTGGTCTTGGTGCCGGCGATGAGCAGCCCGGCGCCGGTCGCAGCTCGGGCCAGAGCTTCTGCAGCTCGCTCCCCGCCGAGAGCGCCTGCGCAGCACGAGTGCGATTTTCCGGCGCGACAAAACAGCCGAAAAAACGCTCCCAATCGCTGCCGTCCGCCGAGTTCTGGTGCACTACGCAGATCACCGGCACGCCGCGCTGCCGCAGCTCGGCCGCGAGCCGGTTGATGCCGGGCACGATGTCGCGCGCGCCGGGCACCTCGATCGGCGCGCCGGGCGCGACGAAGGCGTTCTGCATGTCGATGACGACGAGCGCCGTGCGCTTCGCCTCAAGGCGGTCGAAGAGATGCAGGCGGCCGCGCCGAGCGAGCACGCGCTCGATGATCTCCCTGCGGATCGCGACCTCGTGCATCAGAACTTCTCGACCCAGGGCCGCAGGTCGACCTCGAAGCTCCAGGCCGAGCGGTGCTGCCGGTAGACGCTGAGATAGGTTTCGGCGATGGCGTCCGCTTCCAGCATGCCGTCTGCGCCGCGCGCGCCGGCGCGCGGATCACCATCGGGACGCCGGATGCCGCCGTCGATCACGAAGTGCGCGACGTGGATGTTCTTCGGCCCGAACTCGCGCGCGAGGCTCTGCGCCATGCCGCGCAGCGCGAACTTGCCCATCGCGAACGGTGCGGACTCCGCGTATCCCTTGACGCTCGCGGACGCACCGGTGAAAAACAGGCTGCCGCGGCCGCGCTCGAGCATGCGCTTCAGCGCGGCCTGCGCGACGAGGAAGCCGCCGTACGCGGTCACCGTCAGCGTCTTGCGCACTTCCTCGCGATCGAGACCGAGGAAGGGGCCGCGGATGCGATAGCTCGGGTTGTACACCACCAGGTCCGGCGTATCGATCGCGTCGAAGAGCCGCTCGACCTGCACCACGTCCGCCGCGTCGCAGGCGAAGGCGCGCGCGTGCGTTTCGCCGACCAGGGCATCGAGCTTGCCGACATGGCGCGCGGCGAGCGCGACGCGCATTCCCGCCGCGGCGCACTTGCGTGCGAGCGAGGCGCTCAAGCCGCTGCCGGCCCCGACGATCAGCGCGAGCGGGTTAGCATTGCTCATGGACAGGTTCACCTATGTTGCCATGCCGGCGCGCGTGGTGTTCGGCGCCGGCGCGGTTTCGCAGCTCGCCGCGGAAGTGGAGCGCCTCGGCGC
>DASXRW010000015.1:0-2863 GCA_036506355.1 Burkholderiales bacterium | reverse complement strand
TGGGTGGCCAGCTCGCCGACGATGCGCTGCGCCCGCCGCGTCATCTCGATCGCCGCGCGGCGCGAAAAGGTGAGGAGCAGGATGCGCTGCGGGTTCGCGCCCTCGAGGATGAGGTGCGCCACGCGGTGCGCGAGCGTGTTGGTCTTGCCGGTGCCCGCGCCGGCGAGAATCAGGAGCGGCCCCGCGCCATGGCACGCCGCCGCGCGCTGCGCGGCGTTCAGTTTTTTGAACTTGTCCGCCACCTCCACGGGCAGATGATACTGTATATCCGTCCAGTTCCGGAAATTCGGGGCCGGTCGTAATTATTTCGAGCGCCCGGACGGTCGGGATAAGGCGGGCCCGGATAATTACGACCCTGGCCCCGAATTCCGGTCTGCTACGCTCTGCCTTCCCCAATGAGCGTTGAGCAACGGCTAAAAGCGCTGTCGAGCAGCGCGCTGCACGGCATGCGCCGCGGCATCGAGAAGGAGAGCCTGCGCGTAAGGCCCGACGGCACGCTCGCGCTGACGCTGCATCCGCCGGCGCTCGGCGCGGCGCTGACGCATCCGCACATCACGACGGATTTTTCCGAGTCGCAGCTCGAGCTCATCACCGGCGTGCACGCGAGCGTCGAGGGCTGCCTCGAGGAGCTGACGCAGATCCACCAGGCGGTCTACCGGCACATCGGCGACGAGCTGCTGTGGTGCGCGAGCATGCCGTGCAACCTGCCGGCCGATCACCTGATCCCGATCGGGCGCTATGGCACGTCCAATGTCGGGCGCGCGAAGACGGTGTATCGCCTGGGCCTCGCGCACCGTTACGGGCGGCGCATGCAGGCGATCTCGGGGATCCACTACAACTTCTCGCTGCCCGGTGTCACCGACGAGCAGTACTTCGGCCTGATCCGCAATTTCCGCCGCAATTCCTGGCTGCTGCTCTATCTCTTCGGCGCGTCGCCCGCGGTGTGCTCGAGCTTCGTCGCCGGACGCGACCACGAGCTCACCGAGCTCGAGAATGGAAAAGGCGAAAAAGCAGGCACGCACTACGCGCCGCACGCGACGTCGCTCCGCATGGGGCGGCTCGGTTACCAGAGCGACGCGCAGGCCTCGCTCCGCGTGAGCTACAACAACCTGCGCGATTACACCGCTTCGCTCTATGAAGCGCTGACCAAGCCGTACCCCGCTTACGAAAAAATCGGCATCCGCGACGGCGACGACTACCGCCAGCTCAACACCACGCTCCTGCAGATCGAGAACGAGTTCTACAGCACCATCCGCCCCAAGCGCCGCATCAAGCGCGGCGAGCGGCCGCTGCACGCGCTGCGCGAAAGGGGCGTGGAATACGTCGAGGTGAGGCTGATGGATCTCGATCCCTTCTGCCCGATCGGCATCACGCCGCAGACCTGTCGCTTCCTGGACCTGTTCCTGCTCCAATGCCTGCTCTCGGACAGCCCGCCCGACACGCCGCAGGAGATCAACGAGGTGCGGCGCAACCTGCAGACGGTCGCGGTGCGCGGCCGCGAGCCCGGCCTCGCGCTCGGGCGCAACGGCGAGCGCGCCCTGTTAGCCAACTGGGCGACGGAAGTGCTGGCGCAATGCGCGCCCATTCCCGCGGTGCTCGACGCGGCCTTCGGCGGCGCAGCCTACCGCGAGGCGTTCGCGCTAGCGGAGAAGCTCGTCGCCGATGCCGGGCAGGCGCCCTCCGCGCGGGTGCTGCACGCCATGAGCCGCAACCACGACAACTCCTTCGTGCGCTTCGTGCTGGCCGAGTCGACGCTGCACAAGGCGATGCTGCAGCACCTCGAATTTCCGCGCGAGGTGCGCGAGCGCTTCGCGCGCCTCGCCGCCGAGTCGCTGCAGAAGCAGCGCGAGCTCGAGGCCGCCGACGAGGTCGACTTCGAGACCTTCCGCGAGCGCTACCTCGCGCACGACCTGCTGCGGGTTTGAACGCCTCGACACGTAGAAAGAAGCTGCGCGGGCTGATCGCCAGCGGCCCGAGCACCGCGGCGCTCGGCGCCACCGACGCGCTCTCCGCGAAGCTGATCGAATCGCACGGCTTCGAGTGCGTCTACATCGGCAGCTACGCGACGGCGGCGAGCCGCTTCGGCCTGCCTGATACGGGATCGCTCGCGCTGCCGGAAATCGTCGAGCAGGCGCGCACCATCGTCAACGCGGTGCGCGTGCCGGTGATCGCCGACGCCGAAGGCGGCTTCCACGACGCGGCGAACCTCTGGCGCACGGTGCAGGCCTTCGAGCAGGCGGGCGTCGCGGCGATCCACATCGAGGACCACGCCTTCGGCAAGCACGCCGCCGTCGCGCAGAAGCTGCGCCCGGCGCACGAAGCTGCGGCGCGCATCCGTGCGGCGGTCGAGGCGCGCGAGGATCCGGACTTCCTGATCGTGGCGCGCTCCGATGCCTTCTGGGTTTCCGGCGATCTAGAGGACAGCATCGCGCGCTTGAAGCTCTACGCCGAGGCCGGAGCCGACATGGTTTTCCCGACGCTCGTCGGCCCGGGGGAGCTCGCCGAGGTGCGCCGCCGCGTCGCCAGGCCCGCGATGGTCGTTGATATGCCGGGGCGATCGCTCGCCGAGCATCAGGATGCCGCGGTGGTGCTGTATTACGCGTTCTCGGCGCTTGCGCAGTTCGGCGCACTCAACCAGGCGATCGCCCGCTTCAAGGCCGACGGCATCACGCCGGGGGGAGCTCAGGAGCTGGAAAAGCTGCTCGGCTACGACGCCTTTGCTGCGCGCGCCCGCAAATACGGCGAGACGTGAGTCTGATCAGCGCTGGATCGGCGCGGGCGCAGGCGTTGACTTTGTCGGCAGGCGCAGCTCCTGCAGCCGGCCCGAGCGCGAGAGGACCACGCCGTCCTTGCGCACTTCCTT
>DASXRW010000014.1:0-9159 GCA_036506355.1 Burkholderiales bacterium | reverse complement strand
CCTCTCATTCCTCGGCAACGACCTCGCGGCGCTGCTCGCAGTGCTCGCCGAGCTGGACGAGTATGCGACGGTGAGCAACACGAATGTTCACCTCCTCGCCGGACTGGGTCGCAGCGCTCGGGTGCTGGTGCCCTATCCCGCGGAGTGGCGCTGGATGCGGCGCGACGGTTCTTCGCCGTGGTTTCCCAACTTTCCGGTGTACCGCCAGACGCAGTCGCGTGATTGGGCCGCGGCGCTCGCCGCCCTGCGCAAGGACTTGAAGCTTTGAGCTACGAGGTCTACGCGCTCAAGTACGCGCACCACGCTCGGCGCGCCTCCGAGAATTTCATCGGCGGCGATCCCCACGACGGTCCGATGCCGCTCGATTATTTCGTCTGGCTGGTGCGCGGGGCAGGCCGCGAGCTCGTGGTCGACACCGGGTTCACCGCGGCAATGGCGCGCAAGCGCGGGCGCGACCATCTCAGGTGCCCAACTGACGCGCTGCGCCTGTTGGACGTCGACGCGGCGCGCATCAAAGACGTGGTGATCACGCACCTGCACTATGACCACGTCGGCAATTTCGAGCTGTTCCCGGCGGCGACGCTGCATTTGCAGGAGCTCGAGATGCGCTATGCGACCGGGCGCTACATGTGCAGCGAATGCTTCCGCGGCGCGTTCGAGGCGGAGGACGTCGTCGGCGTGGTGCGGCGCGTGTACGACGGACGCGTGCGCTTTCACGACGGCGACACCGAGCTCTATCCCGGCATCTCGCTGCATCTCATCGGCGGGCACACGATGGGATTGCAGGTGGTGCGCGTCGCGACGCGCCGCGGCTGGCTGGTGCTCGCCTCCGACGCGAGCCATTTCTACGCCAACATGGAGCAGGCGCGGCCCTTCCCGATCGTCTGGTCGGTGGCCGAGATGGTCGACGGCTATGCGCGCATGCGCGGCCTGGCCGAGTCGCCCGCGCACATCATCCCGGGCCACGACCCCCTCGTGCTCGAGCGCTATCCCGCGCCGGCCAAGGCCCTGCAGGGGGTTGTTGCCCGGCTGGACTAGCCCTACCATCGCAGCGGGAGGAGGACCCATGCTTAAACCAGTCAGTGCGATGGTGGCCGCACTCGCATTCGCCACCCCGGCTTTGGCACAACAGCCGGCGGCAAGCACCAGCGTGAAGGCGTACAAGTTCCAGTCGACCTGGCCGGCGAGCCTGACGCTGCAGGACAACTTCAAGATGTTCGCCGAGCGTCTCGACAAGCTCACCGGCGGCCAGATCAAGATCGAGGCGATGGCCGCCGGCCAGGTCGTGCCGGCGTTTGAAATTCTCGACGCCACGCACAAGAAAGTGATCGACGGCGGCCACGGCGTCGCCTACTACTGGGTCGGCAAGAACAAGGCGGCGACGCTGTTCTCGGCGACGCCGGCCGGCCCGTACGGCATGGACCACTTCGATTTCCTCGGCTGGATGAACGAAGGCGGCGGCATGGACCTGTACTGGGAGTTCTACCGCGACGTCCTCAAGCTGAACATTGTCGCGTGGCCGATCGGCGGCGCGAGCCCGCAGGCCTTCGGCTGGTTCAAGCGCCCGATCAAGAGCCTGGCCGACTTCAAGGGCATGAAGTGCCGCCAGACCGGCATCGTCGCCGAGATCTATCAGAGGATGGGCATGCAGACGGTCAACATGCCCGGCGGCGAGATCGTACCCTCGGCGCAGCGCGGCGTGATCGACTGCGCCGAGTGGGTCGGCGGCGTCGAGGATCTGCGCCTCGGCCTGCCCCAGGTGTGGAAGTACCACTACACCCCTGGGATGCACGAGAGCAACTCGATGCTCGAGTTGATCATGAACGGCGACGTGTGGAAGGGCTTCAACCCGCAGCAGCAAGAAGCGGTGCGCTCGGCGGTGTTCGACACCTTCGTGCGCTGGGGTATCCGGTGGCAGAAGCAGAACGCCGACGCGATCGAGGAGATGCGCACCAAGTACGGCACGCAGATCCTGCGCACGCCGCCCGAGATCCTGATCGAGTTCCTGAAGACCTGGGACACCATCGCCGCGGAGGAGTCGGCGAAGAACCCGTTCTTCAAGAAAGTCTACGACTCGCAGCGCGAATACGCGGCGAAGGTGGTGCCGGCCAAGCGCTTCATGTTCCCGCCGTACTCGTTCGCGGCGAACTATTACTTCCCGGAGGAGAGAAAGCCGGGAGCCAAGCCGAAGGCGAAGCAGTAGTTTTCACCCCAAAGGGGCGGCGAGACCGCCCTTTTTTGTTGGGTTTGACCGCGGGTCGAGGCAGCGTGTAGTCTGCCCTTCGCCTTGCGAAACCACCTTAGAGGAGGAGGGTAGCTATGAGGCCATTCGTCAAACCGCTGATCGCGGCCGCCGCGCTGGCCGCGATGTGCGGCACAGCGCAGTCCCAGCAGAACGTGAATCTCAAGATGCAGGCCACCTGGCCTGCGAGCCTGACGCTGTACGAGAACTTCACCTTCTTCGTCGAGCGCGTCGGCAAGCTCTCCAACGGCACGCTCAAGATCGACGCGATGCCGGCCGGGCAGGTGGTGCCGCCGTTCGAAGTGCTCGATGCCACGCACAAGAAGGTGCTCGACGGCGCGCATTCCTGGTCGGGCTACTGGGTCGGCAAGAACAAGACCGCGATCCTGATGACCGGCGGCCCCGGCGGCACCTTCGGCATGGACATGATCGACGCCATCGGCTGGATGCACCACGGCGGCGGCATCGACCTTGCGCAGGAATTTTTCCAGAAAGAGCTCAAGCTCAACATCTTCTGGTATCCGATCCTGCCCTCCGGCCCGCAGGCGTTCGGCTGGTTCAAGCGCCCGATCAAGAACCTCGCCGACTTCAAGGGCATGAAATGCCGCCAGACCGGCATGGCCGCGGAGGTGTTCCAGCGCATGGGCATGCAGACCGTCAACATGCCCGGCGGCGAGATCATCCCCTCGGCCCAGCGCGGCGTGATCGACTGCGCGGAATGGGTCGGCGGCGTGGAGGATCTGCGCCTGGGCTTCCATAACGTCTGGAAGTATCACTACACGCCGGGCATGCACGAGAACGTCACCATCGGCGAAATCGTCATCAACCAGGACGTGTGGAAGGGCCTGTCGCCGTGGCACCAGGAAATCATCAAGAGCGCGGCCAACGAGACCTTCCTCATCTGGTGGGCGAAGTGGCAGCGCCAGAACGCCGACGCCATCAAGGAGCTGCAGGAGAAGCACGGCGTACGCATCCTGCGCACGCCGCCGGAGATCCTGACCGAGTTCCTGAAGACCTGGGACATCATTGCGGCCGAGGAAGGGCAGAAGAACCCGTTCTTCAAGAAAGTGCACGATTCGCAGCGCGCCTACGCGGCGCTGGTGGTGCCGGCGAAGCGCTTCATGTTCCCGCCCTATTCATTCGCGGCGAACTACTACTGGCCGGAGGGCGGCGCAAAGGCCGCGGCGAAAGCCGACGGCAAGAAGAAGTAGCAGGTTGATCCCGAACGGGGGCGGGAAATCCGCCCCCGTCTGATTTTCAGGGGAACGCATGGCTGAACAGTCACCGACGCTGCTCCGGATGATCGGCGTCATCGACCGCTTCACCGACACCACCGGGACCGGGATCGCCTGGCTCAACGTGCCGCTGGTTCTCGCGGTGGCCTACGAGGTCATCTCCCGCTACGTGTTCAACGCGCCGACGATCTGGTCGTTCGACGTGACCTACATGCTGTACGGCACGATCTTCATGCTGGGCGCGGCCTACGCCCTGCACAAAGGCGCGCACATCCGCACCGACTTCTTCTTCGAGAGGTGGTCCACCCGCACGCAGGGCGTGATCGATTCGGTCGCCTACATCGTGTTCTTCTTTCCGTCGATCCTGCTGTTCGGCTGGGTCGGCTGGACCGAGGGCTTCTACGCCTTCTCGATCGGCGAGACTTCCGAGCAGACGCCGTGGCGGCCGATCCTGTGGCCGTTCAAGATGGTGGTGCCGCTCGCCTGCGTGCTGCTCCTGATCCAGGGCGTCTCCGAGACCATCAAGAGCGTCTACGCCTGGCGCTACAACGTGGTGCTCGAGAAGAAGGAGAAGGTCGAAGTATGACCGGCCTCGCGTTATCGGGCTTGATCATGCTGGTGGTGATGCTGTTCGCCATCTTCATCGGCTTCCCGATCAGCTTCACGCTGCTGTTCCTCGCGCTCACCTTCGGCTACTTCGGCCTGGGGCACGTGGTGTTCGACCTCGCCTACTTCCAGACCATCGGCATGATGAAGGAGGAGCTGCTCGCGGCGGTGCCGCTCTTCATCTTCATGGGCTACCTCACCGAGCAGGCGGGGCTGATGGAGCGGCTGTTCATCGCGCTGAGGAACATCCTCGCGCCGGTGCGCGGCGCGCTGTTCGCGGTGGTCATCCTCACGGCGACGATCTTCGCCATGGCAACCGGCATCGTCGGCGCCGCGGTCACGGTGCTCGGCATCATGGCGAGCCCGATCATGGTGAAGACCAAGTACGACGGCGCGCTCTCCGCGGGCTGCATTACCGCCGGCGGCACGCTCGGCATCCTGATCCCGCCCTCGGTCATGCTGATCGTGATGGGGCCGGTGCTCGGCGTGTCGGTCTCGGATCTGTACGCCTCGGCGTTCGGCCCCGGCTTCCTGCTGGCCACCCTGTACCTCACCTACCTCATGGGGCGCGCGTTCATCAATCCGAAGCTCGGGCCCCCGGTGCCCAAGGAAGAGCGCGTTCACAGCATGCCGGTCATGGTGAAGGAGGTCCTGATCGGCGTGGTGCCGCTGATCGCCCTGATCGGCGCGGCGCTCGGGTCGATCATGGCGGGGCTCGCGACGCCGACCGAGGCGGCCGGCATCGGCGCGCTCGGCGCCGGGATCCTCTCCGCGGCCTACGGCAGGCTCAGCTACGCCGGCGTCAAGCGCGCGGTGCTCTCCACCACTGCCACCACGAGCATGGTGCTGCTGCTCGCCGTCACCTCGAACATCTTCGGCGCGGTATTCGCGCGCATGGGCACGGCGAACTGGATTACCGAGATGATGCTCGCGCTGCCGCTGTCGCCGGTGATGATGCTGGTGGTGGTCCTGTTCCTCATCTTTTTGCTCGGCTGGCCGTTCGAGTGGCCGGCGATCGTCCTGGTGTTCCTGCCGATCTTCTACCCGGTGATGGATGCGCTCAGACCCGAGCTCGCCAAGTCGATGGGCATCCCGGTGGACCTGGTGATGGTCTGGTTCGGCGCGCTGGTCGCGGTGACGCTGCAGACCGCGTTCCTCTCGCCGCCGGTGGCGATGTCGGCGTACTACCTGCGGCAGGTGGTGAAGGACTGGTCGCTCGCGACGATCTACAAGGGCATGTTCGAGTTCATGGTCCTGCAATGCATCGCCATTGCGCTGGTGGTCTGGTTCCCGAAGATCGCCACCGCTTTCCCCGAGCAGCTGCAGCACGAGGCGCGGCAGATCAAGACCGAAGACGTCGACGACAGCATGAACCGGCTCGAGGAGGATCCGTACAAGGCCCAGGAGCGCCAGGAGGAAGAGCAGGATCGCCTGGAGAAGGACGAGCTGTCGAAGCCGCAGAAGAAATAGATTTTGATGCACCTGTAGAGCGCGCCGGCACCTGGAGCCTGCGCTGGGACCGGTACGCGGGACGCGACATCATCCCGCTGTGGGTCGCCGATACCGACTTTCGCTCACCCCGCGCGGTGCTCGAAGCGCTTGCCGCGCGCGTGCGCCATGGCGTATTCGGCTACAGCACGCCGCCGGAAGAGCTGCGCGCGGCGATCCTCGAGCGCCTCGCCGCACGCCATGGCTGGCGCGTCGAGCCCTCCTGGATCGTCTTTCTGCCCGGCGTGGTGCCCGGCCTGCACGTCAGCGCACGGCGCCTCCTCGCGCCCGACGAGCACGCGCTCGTGCCTACGCCGATCTATCAGCACTTCAAGCGCGCGGTCGAGTTCGCGCCGCGACCGCATACCGAAGTGCCGCTCGTGCTGGAGCGCGGGCGCTGGGTGTTCGACGCGGACGTGCTGCGGAAAACCCCCGCCCGCCTTGCGTACCTGTGCAATCCGCAGAACCCGGGCGGCACGGTGTTCACGCGCGCCGAGCTCCTACTGTTCGCCGAGCTGACCCGCGACGCGATCATCGTCTCGGACGAGATCCACTGCGACCTGGTGCTCGACCCCGGGGCGCGGCACGTGCCGATCGCGAGCCTGGCGCCTGAAATCTCGCGGCGCACGGTGACGCTGATGTCGGCGAACAAGGCGTTCAACATTCCCGCCGCCGGCTGCGCCTGGGCCGTGGTCGAGGACCCGCGGCTGCGCGAAGCGATGTCGGCCGATGTGCGCGCGCATGTGCTGCCTTCGCCCTCGGTTTTCGGTTATGCGGCGACGCTCGCCGCGCTGCGCGAGGGGGACGCGTGGCTCGCCGCGCAGATCGAATACCTGCGCGGCAACCACGATTTAGTCCGCAGCGAGCTGCCGCTGCCCATGGCTGCGGTGCAGGCGACCTACCTCGCCTGGATCGACTCCCGCGGTGTGCGCGACGCCCATGATTTTTTTCTGCGCCACGGCGTGGCGCTCTCGCCGGGCGAGCAGTTCGGCGCGCCCGGCTTCGTCAGACTGAACTTCGGGACGCAGCGCGCGCGCCTCCGGCAGGCGTTGCAGCGCATGACACGCGCCCTGAGTTCTGCAGGCTGAGCGCGGCATCGAGCACGCGCTCGAGGTGCGGATCGCGCACGCCGACGTCGTGCATGTGATCGAGCGTGTTGCGGATGTAGTCGACGCACGGCCCGCGCTTGCCGATGCCTTGCGCCACCAGGCGCGCGCGCCCGTGCAGGTCGAGCTCGCGCACGTAGGAGGGATGTCGCGGATCGGCGACGAACGCAAGCGCCCTCACTCGGCGCCCGCTGCGCAGCCTCACCGGCACGAGCCGCGGCTCGTAGACGCGCCGCGGCATCTCGCGATGCCATAGGCGCGAGAGGCAGCGGCGCACGTCGCGCGCCTCGATGCGAAACGCCATGCCCCAGCAGGAACCGCCGCGGCAAAGCCCCATCACCAGCCCGGGCTTGCGGTGGGTGCCGCGATAGCGCGTCGAGAGGATGCACAGCGCGCGGTGGTAGCCATGGACGCGCGCCGGGCGCTTTTCTTCATAGGAGAAGCACGGCGACCACATCAGCGAGCCGTAGCCGAATACCCACAATTCCCCTGCGGGCACGGAGGCCATTAACTTGCCCAGCGTCATATTCGCGCCACGGATTATGCCTTTGAAGCCGATGTCAACCGGGTGTCAGGCCAGCGCGTTGTAGAAGGCAGATCCGGTATTGGATCGTTTTCGAAAAACAGGAGAAGACCCCAATGAAGAAGCTGCTTGTTGCGTTGATTGCCTCCGCGTTCGCCTTCACCGCGTTCGCGCAGGCGCCGAAGTCCGACACCGCGCCGAAGTCGCCGGCTGCCACCACGGCGCCCAAGTCGCCGGCCGCGACCGAGGCGAAGAAGGACACCCCCAAGGCCGACACCAAGCCCGCCAAGGGCGAGAAGAAGGCCAAAGGCGAGAAAAAAGGCAAAGCCAAAGGCAAGGGCAAAGCGAAGGCCGACGAAGCCAAGAAGTAAGTTTTACGCAGCCATCAAGCCCGGCTCAGTCCGGGCTTTTTTTTGCGCTAGAGTTTTCCTCTTTGGGCGTCTTCCTTTCCCTGATGCTGGCGTTCGCGACGGCGGCCCATGCCGACGAGAACGACTGGCGCGTGCCGTTCATCACCACGCCCGGCGACGTCGTCGAGCGCATGCTCGAGCTCGCCGGCACGCGCGGCGGGGATCTGGTCGCCGACCTGGGATCGGGCGACGGGCGCATCGTGATCGCCGCGGCGCGCAAGTACGGCGCGCGGGGACTGGGCATCGAGCTCGATGCGAAGCTGGTCGAGACCTCCCGCGACAACGCGCGCCGCGCCGGCGTCGCCGACCGCGTGAGCTTCGTGCAGGGCGATGTGCTCGCGGCGGACTTTTCGCAGGCCACCGTGGTCACGGTGTACCTGCTGCCCGACCTGATCGGCAAGCTCGAGCCGCGCTTCATGGGCGAGCTCAAGCCCGGCACGCGCATCGTCTCGCATTCGTTCCGCATGGCGAGCTGGCGCCCCGATCGCATGGAGACCGTGCGTGTCGCGCAGCCGCATCCCGGGCAGGGCAACGAGAGCACGCTTTACCTCTGGATCGTGCCGGCGGAGGTGCGCGGCACCTGGGCGGGCGGCGGTAGACGGGTACGCATCGAGCAGAACTACCAGGAGATCGAGGTGGAAGGGGCGAGCCAGGCTCGCTTATCGGGTAGCGAAATTTCCTGGCAGTCGCCGCAAGGCGCCTTCCGCGGCCGCGTCCAAGGCGAGCGCATCGTCGGCGAGGACGGCTTGGTCCTGACGCGCGAGCGCTAGAGCACTTTCCCGGGATTCATCAGGCCCTTCGGATCCAACGTGTGCTTCAGCGCGCGCATCAGCTCGAGCTCGAGCGGCGGCTTGTGCCTGAGGATTTCGTCGCGCTTGAGCTGGCCCAGGCCATGCTCCGCCGAGATCGAGCCGCCGAGCTCCGCCACGGTGTCGTAGACGATGCGGTTCACGGCTTCGCGCTGGGCGACGAGCGACTCCGGGCCGATGTTGTAGTGGATGTTGCCGTCGCCGACGTGGCCGAAGGCATAGATGCGCACCTCCGGAAAGCGCGCGGCGAGCCGGGGACCCGCGCGCTCGATGAACTCGGCGCTCTTCGATACCGGCACGGCGATATCGTGCTTCACGTTGGTGAACTGCGCCTCGGGCACCGTCTCGCGGATGCGCCACAGCGCGCGCGCCTGCTCGCCGCTTTGCGCGAGCGCCGCATCGGCGAGCGCGCCGCGCTCCGCGCAGTCGACCAGCACCTTCTCGACCCGCTCGCGCAGCGCCTGCTCCTCGCCGCTGTCGGCGAGCTCGGTGAGCACGTACCAGGGATGCGCCGCGGCGAGCGGGTCCTGCGTGCCGGGCGCATGCTCGAGCACCGCCTCGACGCAGCTGCGCGACAGCAGCTCGAACGCCGACAGTCGGTCGCCCAGCCTTTCGTGGAGCAGCGCGAGCAGCTCGACCGCCGCCGCCGGGCTGGCGAGCGCGATCCACGCCGTGGCGCTGGCGGTCGGCTTCGGATGCAGCCGCAGCACCGCCGCGGTGATGATGCCGAGCGTGCCTTC
>DASXRW010000013.1:0-2466 GCA_036506355.1 Burkholderiales bacterium | reverse complement strand
AGATCAAGAGCGCGATCTTCGTCGCCGGCCAGCTCATCTACCGCGTGACGGTGGAAGGCGAGCGCTCGGTGCTGGTGAAGGATGCCGATCCGAGCGCGCTGCATGCCATCGGCTCGCGCGTCGCCGTGGGCTGGGCGCCGGCCGATGTCGTCGTGTTGAGCGATTAACCTCGGACCTCGTGCAGGATGTTCGGCGCGCCGTAGTCGCGGATGATGCGGCGCGGATCGCGCTGGGTGGGCTTGCCTTCGAGATCGGCACCCAGGTAGCGCGAGTGCTGCACGATGCGCTTGCCGAAGGCGAGCTGGCTCGCCTCGTAGCGCGCGAGCGCCGCGCCGATGTCCTTCTCCGCGGCGAGAGCATCGGCGAGGCACTGCGCATCCATCGCCGCCTTGCCGGCGCCGCCGGCGACGTGCGGGCGCACCACGAAGGCCGCATCGCCGAGGAGCGCGACGCGGCCGAACGCCATGCGCGGCGATTCCATGTCGCTGATCGCCTGCAGCAGCGGCTGCGGCGCCTTCTGCACCACCGCGGCGATCGGCGCGGGCAGCACCTCGAGCGCGTGCGCCTTCATCTCGGCGATCAGCTCCGGCCGGATGAGCGGCGGCGGGATCGACATGCCGTGGTTGTTGCCGGCCGCATCGGTGAAGAGATCGGCGAGCGACGTCACCGTGCGGTACCAGATGAAATACACGCCGCCCGGCACGCGCATCGCAAGCAGCATCTCGCTCGGCGGGAAGCAGAACACGATGCGGCCGCTCACCGCGGCGAGCGTCTCCGGCGGCACGTTGCGCTCCTCGATGATGCCGCGCCACGCGACGTAATTGGCGAAGCGCGGCTGCACTTGCGGCAGATATTGCTTTCTCACCGTCGAATAGACGCCGTCGGCGCCCACGATCAGGTCCGCGGGTTCGCGGGTGCCGTTGGCGAAGATCGCCGTCGATCCGTCGATGCGCTCGAGCACCATGCCCTGGCGATATGCAGACGCGGGAAGCGCCGCACGCAGCGGCTGGTAGACGCGCGCCCAGGCGCTCGCCATGAGGTTGCGGCGGTGCTGGTAGGCGATCGAGCCGTCCTGCTCCATCCACACGTGGGCCGCCTGCGCCACGCCCGCGGATGCGTCGAACGGCGCGCCGGCGCGCGCCATGACATCGAGCAGCTCGCTCGAAACGCCGAGTCCCGCGCCGCGCCCCGCGAGGTCGCCGACGGCGCGCTCGTAGACCGTGACGTCCCAGCCCCCTTTGCGCAGCAGCAGCGCCGCCATCAGGCCGCCGACCGAGCCGCCGATAACGAGCGCGTTCATCTAGAATGTTCCGCGATGGCCAGCGTAATCGACGAGCACCTGCCGCAGGTGAAATGGATCGGCGTCATGCACGAGGGCGTGCCGTGCCGCCGCAAGGATCTCGATGCCTGCATCAAGTTCTACCAGGAAGTGCTCGGCCTCAAGCTGCTGCCGCGCCCGGCGAAGCTCGACGAGATTATGGGCTACAAGCCGAGCGGCGCCTGGCTGGGCGACGCTGAAGACCGCGTCCAGTTCCATCTGATTGCCAAGGACGACGAGGTGATGCCCGGCGCACAGGCGCCGATGTCGCCCACCGGCCGCCACACCGCGTGGCTGGTGAAGGACCTGAACGCTTTCCGCGCGCGGCTCAGGAAACTCGGCATCAAGTACGACCAGATCGATGGCGTGGTGGCGAGCGACCAGGTGTTCGTGAAGGATCCGTCGGGCTTCACCTGGGAGTTCCAGGAGCAGCGCTAGCACTGCGCCGATCGGCTGTGCACAAACTGCCGACCGGACCATCGCTGTAAGGAAAACCCCCGCAATAAACTTGCGCCCTTCCTTATAGCTATTGGAGTAGCAGTCATGCCTGGCCAAATGATCATCGGTACGCCCGAGAACGACACACTCCTCGGCGGCGATGGCAACGATACGCTGCTTGGCCTCGCGGGCGACGATTTCCTCGATGGTGGCAACGGCAATAACTCCATGGAAGGCGGGGACGGCAATGACGTCCTGTTCGCGGGCTCCGGCAACGATTACGCCGACGGCGGCAATGGCGACGACTATCTCGCCACGGGCGGCGGCAACGACACGCTGATCGGCGGCGCCGGAAACGATTACCTCGAGGGCGGCGACGGCAACGACCAGCTCGACGGCGGCGAAGGCGACGACCGGCTGCACGGCGGCGCCGGCAACGATCACGCGGCCGGCGGTGACGGCAACGACGCGATCAACGGCGAGGACGGCAACGATGTTCTGGATGGCGGCAGCGGCATCGACACCATGTACGGTGATGCAGGCAACGACGTGCTGGTCGGCGGCGCGGGCTTCGACGTTCTGTACGGCGGCACCGGCGATGATTATCTGGATGGCGGCGACGACAACGACGTCCTTTACGGCCAGGCGGGCGACGACACGCTCATCGGCGGTGCCGGCTACGAGTTTCTGAACGGCGGCGATGGAAATGA
>DASXRW010000012.1:0-2726 GCA_036506355.1 Burkholderiales bacterium | reverse complement strand
ACGTGCAGAACATGGATCAGCTGCAGAAGAAAGGCGTGAACGAGGTGTGGTGCGTGGCGACCAACGACGCCTTCGTCATGGCGCACTGGGGCCGCGACCAGAAGGCGCTCGGCAAGATCCGCTTCCTCGCCGACGGCAGCGCCCAGTGGACCAAGGCGCTCGGCCTGGAGCTCGACCTCAACGCGCGCGGCATGGGCACGCGCATGCAGCGCTTTTCGCTGCTCGCCGACAACGGCGTCGTGAAGCAGCTCAACGTCGAAGGCCCGGGCAAGTTCGAGGTGTCCGACGCCGGCACGATGCTCAAGCAGCTCTGAAACAAAGCGTTACATCCTCGCCGTCAGCGCTCGCGCGGGCTTGCGCGTTCTTGGGTCGATCATCCTCAAAGGAGAGCCCATGAAAATCCATCTGCTCGCGGCGCTGCTGGCGACCAGCTCAGCGGTATATGCGCAAGAGCGCCACTTCGACTGCTCGAAGGCCAAGGACCCGAAGGTCTGCGAGGAGCGCGTGGCGAAGATGAAGGCGACGCACGCGCAGGCGGAGAAGGCGTGCGAGGGCAAACAGGGCGCCGAGCGGCGCGAGTGCATGGTGAAGTCGATGTGCGCGCAGCAGAAGGACCCGAAGGCCTGCGAGGAGCGCGCGGCGAAGGCGAAAGGCGCGCACCGCGATGCGCGCGCCGCCTGCGAAGGGAAGATGGGCGCCGAGCACCAGGAGTGCATGGTGAAGCAGATGTGCGCCGAGTCGAAGGATCCGGCCAAGTGCGAAGCGCTCGGAAGAGAGCGCCTCGCGCGGCGCGAGAAGATCCGCGAAGCCTGCAAGGACAAGCGCGGCGAAGAGCTGAAGGCCTGCATCCGCGAGAACCGCAGCCCGAAATGAGTTCCTAGCCGGCGCACGGGCCGCGGCTCCCGTGCTCGCCGGCGTCGTCGCCTTCGGCGTCATCACCGGCGTCGCCATGGTGGCGAGCGGCATCGCGCCGGTCATGGCGATGCTGATGTCGATCGTCGTGTTCGCCGGCGCCTCGATGGTGGCGGCGGCGCAGCTCCTCGCCTCGGGCACGCCCGTGCTGATGGTGTTGGTCGCCATCGTCTTCATCAACCTGCGCTTCATGATGTACAGCGCCTCGCTCAGGCTGCATTTCGGCCGCGAGCCGCTCGGCTGGCGCCTCCTCATCGCCTACCTGCAGGCCGACAACGCTTACGGCCTCACGCTGATGCGCTACGCGGAGCGGCCCGACGCGCCGGGCGGGCGCGACTTCTTTCTCGGCGCGGCGCTCGCGGTCTGGTTCGGCTGGCAGCTCGCGGTGGCCGCGGGGATCCTGATCGGCGCCGGCGTGCCGGCCTCGTGGCGGCTCGAATTCGCCGCGCCGCTCACCTTCCTCGCCATGACCGTGCCGCTGCTGCGCGACCGGGCAATGGTGGCCGCGGCGCTGGTCGCGGGCATCACGGTCGTGGCGACGCACGCGTTGCCGCTCAAGCTCTCGATCCCGCTCGCCGCGCTGGCCGGCATCGGCGCCGGGCTGGTGTTCGAAAGGAGTTGGCGCTGATCTGGGCCACGCTTGCGGGGATGGCGCTCGTCACCTATGCGCTGCGCGCGTCGTTTCTCCTGCTGCCGCCGCACGTCGAAACACCGCCGCTCCTGCGTCGGGCGCTGCGCTACGTGCCGGCGGCGGTGCTGACGGCGATCTGGGCGCCGGAGCTGCTCCTCGTCGGCGGCGAGCTCGCTATTTCACCCGGCAATGAACGACTGCTCGCCGGCGCTGTCGCAATCGCTGTGGCATGGCGCTGGCGCCTGACCTTCGCTACCATCCTCGCCGGTCTCGCCGCACTCCACTTCTTCCACTGGCTCCTATGAAACGAGTCGCTGCCGCGACGCTGTGCTTCATCTGGATGTTCGCTGCGCTGGCTGCCGAGCTGCCGCAGCGGGTGGTGTCGATCGAGGGCGTCACCGAATACCGGATGGCCAACGGCCTGAAGGTGCTGACCATTCCCGATCCGGGCGCCGACACCGTGACGGTGCACATCGTGTACCTGGTCGGCTCGCGCCACGAAGGCTACGGCGAGAAAGGCATGGCGCACCTCCTCGAGCACATGCTGTTCAAGGGCTCGAAGAACTTCCCCGACATCAAGAGCGAGCTGACGCGCCGCGGCGGGCGCTGGAACGGCACGACGTCCAACGACCGCACGAATTATTTCGAGACGCTCTCGGCGACCGCGGAAAACCTGGACTGGGCGCTTTCGATGGAGGCCGACCGCATGGTCAACTCGCGCGTCTCGCGCGAGGACCTCGACAGCGAGATGACGGTGGTGCGCAACGAGTTCGAGATGGGCGAGAACAGCCCGGGCTCGGTGCTCTTCCAGCGCATGCAGCAGCTCGCCTATGCGTGGCACAACTACGGCAACCCGACCATCGGCCAGCGCGCCGACATCGAGCGCGTGCCGATCGACAAGCTGCAGGCGTTCTATCGCACCTGGTACCAGCCCGACAACGCGGTGCTGCTCGTCGCCGGGCGCTTCGAGGAGCCGCGCGCCCTCGAGCTCGTCGCGAAGCATTTCGGCCCGATCCCGAAGCCGACACGCGCGCTGCCGGCGTTCTACACCGAGGAGCCGACACAGGACGGCGAGCGCACGGTGACGCTGCGGCGCATCGGCGACAGCCAGCTCGTCACGGCGCTCTACCGCATCGTCGCCGGCAGCCATCCCGAATATCCCGCGATCGACATCCTGGTGCAG
>DASXRW010000011.1:0-2590 GCA_036506355.1 Burkholderiales bacterium | reverse complement strand
ACACGCACGTGCTGGCGGGTCATATCACCTGGTCGCCGAACGACCGCGATGGCGTCAAGGACGTGGCCGTCGCCGGCTTCGTCAAGGGCAAGCCCACGGTGCTCAAGGCCTGGGGGAAGCCGCTGTAACCTAGGTGTTCGCGCTGCAACTCGCCCTGAGCGGGCTCGCTCAGGGCGCCATCTATGCGCTGGTCGCGCTGTCGATGTGCGTGGTGTACCGCGCGACGACGGTGGTCAATTTCGGCCATGGCGACCTCGTCATGGCCGGCGCGTTCGTCGTTTACCTCCTCGTCGTGCTCGCAGGACTGCCCTTCCTCGCATCCGCCGTACTGGCGGTCGCGCTCCTATTCCTGTTGGGATTGTTGATTGAAGTGGGGCTGATCGAGCGCATCAAGGCCGGCCCCCACATCGGCTTCGCGCTGATGTGCATCGCCTTCGGCTACGTGCTGCGCGGCATTGCGCGCGCCGTCTGGGGGCGCGAGGTGCTGCCGATGCCGACCGTCTTCAATTTCCCGCCGGTGTTCCTCGGCGAGCTGGTGATCACCGCGGATGCGCTGGTCATCTTTGCGGCGGTGGGCGTGCTGCTCGCCGTGTTCTTCGTGGTCTTCTACCGTAGCTCCGCCGGGCGTGTGATGCAGGCGCTCTGCCAGTCGGAGCGCGGCGCGGCGCTGGTCGGCATCAACGTGCGCGCCTTCCATGGCGTCATGTGGGGTGTGGGCGCGGCGCTCGGTGCGGTCGGCGGCGTGCTGATCGCGCCGATCACGCTGCTGCATCCTGGTCTCGGCGCGGGCTTCCTCATCAAGGGATTCGCCGCCATGACGCTCGGCGGCTTCGGCTCGTTCGGCGGCGCGGTCGTGGGCGGGCTGCTGCTCGGGCTCGCCGAGCAACTGGTGGGCGGCTACGTGTCGACCAAGATGATCGACATCACGGCATACCTGGTGATCATCCTCGTGCTCGCGTTTCGACCCAACGGCCTCTTCGGCCGCGCCATCGCGGAGAAGGTTTGAGGTTCTACCTCGTCCCGCTCGCGGCGCTGGCGATTCCGCTGGTTGCGAATCCGTACACGCAGTTCATGGTCAACCTGATGCTGGTCTACGTGCTGGTGGCGGTGGGCTTCAACCTGGTGCTGGGAAATCTCGGCCAGCTCGCTTTCGCCAACACCGCGCTCTTTGGCATCGGCGCGTACACGGGCGCGATGCTGATGGTGCATGCCGGCTGGCCCTTCTGGGCGGTGATCGCGCCCGCGGGGCTCGCGGGTGCCGCAGCGGGATTCCTCGCCAGCGTCACCGCGCTGCGCGGCATCCGCGTCTACTACCTCGCGATCGTGACGCTCGCGTTCGGCGAGCTTTTGCGCTGGAGCTATATCCACGGCGAGCGCGCCACCGGCGGCACCGACGGTCTCGCCGTGCCGCGCGCGGACTTCTTCGGTATCGCGCTCGACAGCGAGACGGCACGTTTTTATGTCTTTCTCCTGATCGTCACCGTGCTGGTGAAGCTGGTGTCGAACCTGCTGCGCTCCAAGATCGGCCGCGCCATCGTCGCGATCCGCGACAACGAGCTCGCCACGGCCTCGCTCGCCATCCCGACCGGGCGCTACATCGTGCTCGCCTTCGCGCTTTCCGGCTTCGTGGTCGGCATCGCCGGCAGCCTGTTCGCCGTGCTGATCGGCCGCGTGATTCCCGAGAGCTTCGGCCTGATCGAGCTGATCCTGCACTTCGCCATGGTGCTGGTGGGCGGCCTCGGCAGCCTGTTCGGCAGCGTGCTGGGCGCGGTGGCGCTCACTGCGCTGCCGGAATTCTTCCGCCGCTTTCCGGGGATGTACGAGATGTTCTTCGGCGGGCTGCTGATCGTGTTTCTGCTCCTGCAGCCGCGCGGGTTGTCGGCGCTCGCCGCGCGCTGGTGGCCCGCACTGCGCGACCGCTACTACCGGGAGCGCTGATGCTCGAGTTGAGAGACGTCAGCGTCAGCTTCGCCGGACTGCAGGCATTGAGCAACGTCAGCCTTAGCGCGCGCGGCGGCGAGGTGCGCGCGCTGATCGGTCCCAACGGCGCGGGCAAGACGACGCTGTTCAATGCGATCACCGGCTATGTGCCGCTTTCGGCTGGGCGGATTACCCTCGATGGGAAAGTGATCGATGGCCTGTCGCCGCACCAAATCGCGGCGCGCGGCGTGCGCCGCACGTTCCAGAACGGCGGCCTCTTCGCCGAGCTCACCGCGCTCGAGAACGTGCTCGCGGGGCTGCATGCGCGCATCGATGCGAGCTTCGCCGGGATTCTTTTCGGCAGTCGCGCGGCGCGAGCGGCGGAGAGAGACGCCGTCGCCCGCGCACGCCAGCTGCTGGAGACGCTGGGCGTTGCCCACCTCGCCGACCAGCCGGTGAAGACCATGTCCGGCGGGCAGCAGCGCAGCATCGAGATCGTGCGCGCGGTGGCCGCGGAGCCGCCGTTGCTGCTACT
Source organism: Burkholderiales bacterium (assembly GCA_036506355.1). Taxonomy (GTDB): domain Bacteria; phylum Pseudomonadota; class Gammaproteobacteria; order Burkholderiales; family SG8-39; genus SCGC-AG-212-J23. The sequence continues at coordinate 135 of DASXRW010000011.1, read as the reverse complement.
GGATGAGCCGGCGGTGGGCCTCGCGCCGCCGCTGCGCGCGCAGCTAGTCGAGCTCATCAGGAAGCTCGCCGGCGAGATGGGCATCGCGGTGCTGCTGATCGAGCACGCGGTGGATCTGGTCATGGCCGCGGCCGA
>DASXRW010000010.1:0-7734 GCA_036506355.1 Burkholderiales bacterium | reverse complement strand
GCGATGCGCAATGGCCATCGAGTTTCATCGTGACGACTGTTTTCGCCTTCGGTGTGACGGCGGCCATTTCAGCCTCCTCGCTCGGCGTTTCGGTGATCGCCGATTATCCGCTCCCGGACCCGTCCTTTCGCCGTTTTTGCCGAGTGCTGCACGACGAGCCGCGACGGCGGCCGTGCCCCGAGCGTACCGGTCAGCGGGTTCCAGAAGCCGACGCGCATCGGCAGCGGCTTCAGGAGCTCCGCGTCGCGCGCCGCGTTGTGCTGGCACATCGAGACCGGGCCGTCGCTCGTCGCCACGGCGAAGGCGCAGGCGTCGATGCGCTCCTGCTCGAGGCGGCCTGCGTCCATGAAGTTGTGGACGAAGAACGTGAGCTTGCGCACTCTGCCGCCGGCGGCGAGCAGGTCGCGCCGCATCCGCCATGCCTTGCGCGCGAGCCAGCCGAGCGCGTGCAGGAGAAACGCCGGGCGCCGCAGGCCATGGGCGAGCAGCACGGCCGCCGAGCGGCGCCAGCTCAGGCGATCGATGGGAAGCGCCGCGGTCTGCGCCATGAACCGCGCGATGAACCCGCGCTCGTCGAGCGCGTCGTATGCTCGGCCGTTCGCGATGAGCGCGGCCGCATAGCGGTTGCAGCGCGCGTGGCCTATGTGCACCGCGTCGAAGTCGAGCGCCGTGCCGGCGCCTTTCATGATTTGCTCGCTCGCGCTCTGCGGCGTGAGGGCTGCGGCGCGTGTGCCGAGCACGCCGCGGCCGGTGTCGGCCTGGAGCTGGAAGGAGGCGAGCCGCACGACGTCGCTGCGACTCACGAAGTAGCGCACGAGCGCCGGCAGCTCGGCGAAGTTGCCGTCGTGCACCGTGGTGTTGAAGTACACCGCGAGCGGCAGGCCTCGCGCGCGCTCGATGCACATGTCGCGCACCGCGTTGAGTTCCGCTTCGCTCGCGTAACCCTTGCGCTGCTGCGTCGTGTCGACGTGGAACGCGATCTCCCGCAGTCCGGCACCGCAAAGCTCGGCGAGCAGCGCACGGCTCGCACGGATCCCGTTGGTGAAGAGGGCCGGACGCAAGTGCCGTTCGACCGCGCGCCGCACGATGGCGAGCAGCTCGGCGCGCGGCCGCAGCGTCGGCTCGCCGCCCGTGATCTGCACGTTCGTGCCGGCGCCGTAGCGCCGCGCGATGTCGTCGATGCGCCGGAAGAGCTCCTCCAGCGGCAGGTCCTTCACCGCCTCCGAGCTCTCCGAGAGATAGCACAGCGTGCAGTCGAGATTGCAGCGCTGGGTGATCTCGAGCGCGACGCAGCCGACCGGCACGGCGCGGCCGACGAGCTGCGCGCCCGACCACTGGCCGCTCGCCGCCATCGCGCTTCGCGCGCGCTGCAGTGCGTCCGCCGCTATCCGGGGAGTGCGATCACATCGCGGCGTGGTAGGCCTTGTCCTGGCGCTTCACCCATGCGCCGCAGAGCTCGGCCTGCTTCGCGCCGTGCACGTCCCACGCGTGCGCGGCGACGAGCGCGAGGCGCGCGGGCTCGACGCCGATCGTGCGCGCGGCATGCAGATAGACTTCGCGGTTGGGCTTCCAGCGGCGCACCTCGTCAATGGAAATGGTCTTCTCTACGAAGGAGGCAAGGCGCGCGCGATCGAGGAGCTTCTGCGTGTTCTCGGCGCCGCCGTTGGTGAGCGCGATGATGCGCAGCCCCGCACCCTTCATGCGCTCGAGCGCCGGGGCGACATCGGGATGCGGTGGCAGCTCGGCAAAGCCGGCGAGCACGCCCTGGATCTTCGCCTGTTCGGCGGCGACGCCGTGATTCGCCATCACCACGGCGAGGCTGCCGGCGGCGATTTCCTTGAACGGCTTGAACACGCCGCTCGCCTCCAGGGCAAAGGCGTCGCGCAGCATCTGGGCGAAAAAGAGCCGCAGCGCCGTTTCCGGCAGGCCGGCGGACTTGAGCCGCGCCGCGAGCGGCTCGAGGGCGAACACGGTCTCGACGATGTCCAGCGCTACCGCGTGCGGCCGCTTCATGACAGATCTTAGACCGGCCGACGGCCCCGTTCCTTACGACGACATGTCCAAGAGCAGGCCTGACCACGTGAAATCGCGCGCGCCGTAGCCCTCGCCGTTATGCGGGTTGTAGTACTCGCGGAAGCCGCTCTGCTCCACGAGTCGCGCGAGCGAGCGCCGCAGCGTCTGCGCTTCTTCGGCGAAGCCGCGCTTCTTCAGCGCGTGGTACAGGAACCAGTTGACGACCGCCCAGGTCGGCCCGCGCCAGAGGAAAGGCGATTCGCCCGGGTAATAGGATGGGTCGCTGTGCGCCACCGTCGGTATGGGCAGCGGCGCGGCGAACTCGCCCGCGGCGCCGAAGTGGCGCTCGACGATGCGCCGGGCGATCTCCTGATCGAGCTCCTCGATGGCGAGCGGAAAGAAGATGGTCGGCGTGAGCACGCGCAGCTTCTCGCCTCCTGGCTCGCGCAGGTCGTAGAACGCCGCGGTCTCTTCGTCGTACATCCGCTCGAGCATAGCCGCGACCAGGCGCCGGCGCCGTGCGGCGAAGACCTGGGGATCGTCGCCGGCGATGACGGCGAGCTTCTCCATGCAATGCAGGCCTACCGCGTACATGGCGTTGAAGCCCGCGTCTTTCACGAGAAAGCACCCGCGGCGGCGGATGCGCTGCAGGTCGTAGCGGCGCACGAAGTTCGCGCAGTCGACGGCGACCGCCTTCCAGAAGAGCGGCGAGCCGAGCAGGCGCCGCGGCGTCGTACGTTTGCGATAGCCGAGCACCGCGTCGTACGACGGCTTCCAGTCGATGCCCGACTCGAACGGGCTGATGATGGTAAGGAGCCCGTCGCCGTCGAAGTCGCGGTTCTTCGCCAGCCACTCGTGGTGGCGGCGCAGGCGCGCATACAGCTCGCCGAGATACACGCGGTCGCCGCATTCTTCGTAGATGCAATGTAGCGCCGTCGCGGCGAGCGGCGGCTGAATGAGCGCGCTCATGTGCGGCCGGATCGACTGCCAGGTGGGTCGCGCCTGGATGACGTCGGTGTGGCGCGTAGGCAGCACCTTCTTCCAGAAGATCATGTGGCCGACGAAGCCGTTGTCCTCCTGCATGGCAAAGAGACTGCGCAAGTTGCGCTTCGCCGCGTCGTGCTCGCCCAGCCGCGCGAGCATCACCACGTGGAAGCAGGTGTCCCAGAACCACTGGAAGGGATAAGTCCCGAGCGAAGGCGCCACGTAGCAGTAGCTCTGGCCGAGGAGGCCCGAATAGCCTTCCTGGAGATTGCCGAGCAGGAGCCGGCGTACGGCGCTGCGCAGCTCTTCGTCGCTCATCGCGCGGTTTGGCGGAAAAGAGTGGGAGTCGAACCCACCAGGGACCTCTAGAGGCCCCTCACCGGATTTGAAGTCCGGGCGCCCCGCCGGGGTGCGTGTCTCTTCCGTGCGCGAGGAGCACGTGGGCGTCGCCCACGCGCCGGGTCAATTTTATGCGATCGAAATACTCGAGCACCTCGATCGTCACATTGCGCCCGAGGCCCGAGCGGTCGCGGAACTCGGCTGCAGTGATCGCGCCACCCATCTGCGCGGCGAGCTGTTGCAGCCGTTCAAGCGCCGGCGGCAGGAAGAAGCGGTTCTTCGACACGCGCACCGCTAGCCCATGGCGCGCGAGGCGCGAGAGCGCCGCTTCGAGCTTTGCCGCGTCCATGCCGAGCGCCGGCGCGAGCTCGGCGATGCTCGGCGGCCGCGGCACCGAGAGCAGCGGTTCGATCTTCTGCCACAACGCGGCATCCGCGGCGCCGATCTGCGCCCGGTGCGTCGGCAGGCGCAGGGCGCCGCCCTCGCGCGCGATCGCCCCTTCATGCACGAGCTCATCCAAGAGACTGCGCTGCGCTTCCTCGGCCAAGCGGATGCCGGTGCCGTTGAGGATGCGTTCCTCGGGCGCGCCTGCCGTATCTGGATGGCGTGCATGCCACTGCGCGACCGCGGCGAGCGCCTTCTCGCGCAGCGTGCCCCAGTGCGCAGCGGAAAAGCGCCAGCCGCTCGCCGCCGGCAGGTTGCGGTTCGCGCTGTAGCGCGCGAGATCGACGCCGGCGGGCGATTGCGCGAGCAGCGCCTCGAGCGTTTGCGCCTCATCGTCGAGTTCCATCGCTTGCAGCCACGCGAGCCGCGCGGGCTTCGCGCGCCCTCGCGCCGGCGGGAAAACGTCGATCACCGTGCCGCCCCCGAGCGTGCGGCGCGCCGTCTGGTCGCGCACGATGAAGCGATCGCCGCGCAGCGCGCCGACCGGTTGATCGAGGGCGAGCTGCACGAGTCCCGTGTCGTCGAGCAGGGCCACGCGGCCGAGCACGTCCGCAGCGCCGAGGTGCACATGCACCGGCATCCAATGCTTCAGCGGCTCCGCAACTGCTTTCAACCGCGCGTCGAACTTGCGCACTGGCGGCGGCACGTTGCCCGCGACGATCCAGTCGCCGCGCCGAATCGGCTCTCTTACACCCGCGAGGTTCAGCGCAAGTCGCTGGCCCGCATGACCATGTCCGGAAGGCGCGCTGTGCGCATGGATCGAACGCACGCGGGCGCTCGCGCCGTCCAGGAGCGCGCGCACTTCGTCCCCGGTCTTTACCTCGCCGCTCAATGCGGTGCCCGTGACCACGAGCCCGGCGCCGGCGATCGTGAAGCAGCGATCCACGCTCAGGCGGAAATTGCCCGCGGTCTTTCTCTCGCCGACGGCGCGCGCGGCGTCATCCAAGTGGCCGCGCAGCGCTTCGATGCCGGCGCCCGTGACCGAGGAGAGCTGAAACACCGGTGCATGCGCCAACGCGGTTGACGCCAGCAGTGCGCCGATATCCGCGGTGACTTGCGAGAGCCGCTCGGGTTCGACGCGATCGATCTTGCTGAGCGCCACAGCGCCGCGCGCGACGCCGAGGAGATCGAGGATCGCGAGGTGCTCGCGCGTCTGCGGCATGACGCCGTCGTCGGCCGCGACCACGAGCAGCGCGAAATCGATGCCGGCGACGCCGGCGAGCATGTTGTGGATGAAGCGCTCGTGCCCGGGCACGTCGATGAACCCGAGCGCGCCCGCGTAAGCGAAGCCCAGATCGATGGTCATGCCGCGCCGCTTTTCCTCAGGCAGGCGATCGGTGTCGACGCCCGTGAGCGCGCGCACCAGGCTCGTCTTGCCGTGATCGACGTGGCCTGCGGTGGCGACGATCACAGTTTCTCGAGCTGGGCGCTGAATGCCGCCTCGTCCTCGAGGCAGCGCAGGTCGAGGATGAAGGCGCCGTCCTGCACGCGGCCGATCACCGGGATCGGCAGCGCGCGGAACGCGGCCGCTAGGCGCGCGGTTCCCGGCCGGATGGCAAGTCCCGCGCTCGCGAGGCGCTGCGCCGGCGCGGCGCCGCTGCCGACCTGGCTCTCGCAATCGACGATGTCCACGCTTTCCTCAACTCGGGATTGCACCAGTGGCTGCAAGCTCTTCGCCTGGCGACGGATGTCGGCGAGCGGCCGGGCGAGCAGGCGCAGCGTCGGAATGCGTTCAGCGACGCGGTCCGGATCCGCGTAAATGCGCAGCAATGCAGCGAGCGCCGCGAGCGTCATCTTGTCGACGCGCAGCGCGCGTTTCATAGGATTTTTGCGGATCCTCTGCACCAGGTCGGCGCGGCCGACGATGAGTCCTGCTTGCGGTCCGCCCAAAAGCTTGTCGCCGCTGAAGGTGACGAGGTCCGTGCCGCGCTCGAGCGCCTCCGCGACGGTTGGCTCGTGCGGCAGCCCATAGCGGCGAAGATCCACCAGCGCGCCGCTGCCGAGGTCGACGACGAAGGGGACGCCGCGGTCGCGGCAGAGCTGCGCCAGCTCGGCCTCGGGCACTGCGGCGGTGAAACCCTCGATCGAATAGTTGCTCGCATGGGCTTTCAGCACCGCACCGGTCTTCGGTCCGATGGCGTCGGCGAAGTCGGCGAGATGGGTGCGATTGGTCGTGCCCACTTCGCGCAGCCGGCAGTCCGCGCGCGCCATGATGTCGGGCAGGCGGAACGAGCCGCCGATCTCGATCAGCTCGCCGCGCGAGACGGGCACTTCCTTGCCGCGGGCGAGCGTGTTGAGCACGAGCAGCACCGCCGCGGCATTGTTGTTCACTACCGTCGCAGCCTGTGCGCCGGTGAGCGAGCAGAGGAGTTTCCCCACATGGTCGTCGCGCTCGCCGCGCCGGCCGGCGGCGAGATCGAATTCCAGGTTGCTCGGCCCGCGCGCGACTTCGACCATGGCGTCGATCGCCTCTTGCGGAAGAGAGGCGCGGCCGAGATTGGTATGGAGCACGGTGCCGGTGAGGTTGAACACCGGGCGCAGGCTGGGTTGGGCAGCCGCATCGAGCCGTGCCGAAACCTGCGAGAGGACCGCGCTCTCGCTCGCAGCCCCTTGTCGCGCGGCGCGCAGCTCGGCGAGCGTGTCACGGATCGCCTGCGTCACCGCGCTTCTGCCGTGCAACGCGATGAGCGGCGCCGCCGCATGGCTGCGCAGCAGCCGGTCAACCGAAGGCAGCGAGGCGAGCGTCGATGCTTGCGGATCCGCCATGTTGTGTCGTAGAAAAGAATCGTCATATCATAGCCAACGTCGCATGCATCTCACTCGAGGGAGATACGATGAGCGCCGAGCTGCCGGTCGATCCCGCCGCGCTGCGGGACGAAGTGAAGACCAAGTACCGCGAGGTCGCGGGCAATCCGCACGGCGAGTTCCACTTCCACACCGGCCGGCGCGCCGCCAAGCGCCTCGGCTACGACAGCGCCGTCGTCGATCGCATGCCCGATGCGGCGGTCGAATCTTTCGCCGGCGTGGCCAACCCCTTTTCCATGCGTGAACTCGAGCCGGGCGAAAAAGTGGTGGACGCCGGTTCGGGGGCGGGCTTCGACTGCTTCATAGCCGCCGGGCAGGTCGGGGCGGGCGGCAAAGTGGTGGGCATCGACATGCTGCCCGAGATGCTCGGGAAGGCGCGCGCCTCGGCGCGCGCGATGGGACTCGGCAACGTCGAATTCCGCGAAGGCCTGCTCGAGGAGATGCCGGTGCCGCACGGCTGGGCCGACGTCGTCATCAGCAATGGCGTCATCAACCTCTGCGCGGACAAGAAGCGCGCCTTCCAGGAAATCTGGCGTGTGCTGCGGCCGGGCGGCGGGCTGCAGTTCGCCGACATCGCCAACGGCAAGCCCGTCCCCGCCTCCGCGATACGCAACATCGATCTCTGGACTGCCTGAATCGCCGGCGGCCTTCCGTGCGAAGGCTGGAAAGCGATGCTCGAGGAGATCGGCTTCGTCGACGTAAAAATCGGCCCGCGCGCCGATACCTTCGGCGAGGCCTCGGGTGAGAAGAAGGCGCGCCAGTTCGAGGTGTATGGCTATCCTTTCCTCGCCCGCAAGCCTCGATAGGCCCTAGCCGGGCTGGGGCTCGGTGTTCAGTGCACCGCCGCAGCTCGAGCCCTGGCCGGCGGTGCAGCCATAGCAATGATCGCGCACGGTGATGGCATTGCCCTGGAGCTCGCGGCCGACGAGCTCGCGCAGCCGCACGCGTGGTTTGCCGGCCACGTACAGGGGCAGGCCGAGCATCTGGTTGAAATCGCAGTCGTAGACATAGCCCCGCCAATCGACCGAGATGAGGCTGCGGCACATCAGCGCGTCGAGGTTCTCATCGCGGTGGGACCGCCGCAGGAGCTCCATGTAAGGCACGAACTGCTTCTTCGATATCAGCGTCGAGCCGAAGCGCGCGATGGGC
>DASXRW010000009.1:0-3080 GCA_036506355.1 Burkholderiales bacterium | reverse complement strand
AGCTTGAGGAACTCGGCGAACTGCGGGAAGCAGGCATCGACCTGGCGGCGCACCGCATAGCGGTGGTAGGTGGGATAGTAGCTGCCGCCGTAACGCAGGCCGATGTCGATCAGCGCGCGGAAGGCGTCGGCGGCGCGGATCAGGCCGGTGCTGGTGCGCTCCACATGCAGGTTGAAGATCACGCAGGCGTAGGGCCGCCGCGCCCAGGCGAGGAAGCTCTCGCGGTCCTGCTCGATGAGGCGCACGGTGCCGTAGATGATCTCGGTGCGCTCGCGCAGCGCGTAGGCGCGCACCTCGGCCATGAAGGCCTCGAGCGCCTCGCGCTCGCAATAGATCTCGGTGATCACCTCGGTGGCGCGGTGCGCCGCGCCCATCTTGCGGTCGACGTCGCGGTGGTAGTTCTCGGGATAGATGCTCATCTGGACATCGTCGGACCAGTAGAGCTGCCCGTTGGTCGCGAGGTAGTAGTTCGCGTAGCGCTTGAATGCGTCCGGCTTGTCGGCGTGCGCGAGGTAGAGGAGCTGCGCCCAGTCGGCCTCGCCCAGCTCGCGCTGCGTCGCCGGAACCGCGCGCTCGTCGCCCACCGGGCGGTAGCAAGAGAACACGCCGCGGCGCAGGAAGTCGGGCGATTTGTCGTCGATCGAGTACTGGAAGTCGCCGTAGAGGAAGCCGTCGCGGATGCGATCGGCAAAGGCGCCCGCGAGTCCCTCGATCGTGCGCACTTCGACCACGCGCTCCAGCTTGCGCCGCGGCACGAGCCGCAGCGTCACCGAGTAGACGACGCCGAAGAGGCCATAGCCGCCGATCGCGAGGCGAAAGAGCTCGGTGTTCTCGCTGCGGCTGCAGTTGACGAGCTGGCCCCGCGCGTTCAGGAGCTTGAAGGACTCGATGTCCGAGATGAACGGCGGCAGCGTGAGCCCGCGGCCGTGCATGTTGGCCGAGAGCGAGCCGCCCATCGTCAGCCGGTCGGCGCCCGTTTGCTTCTGGTTGAAGGCCCACTGCGGCTCGCGCCCGGCCTGCGCCTTGTGCAGCGCGTCGAGCAGCCCCGGCCACTGCAGGCCGGCCTCGACCTCGATCAGCCCGCGCTCCATGTCGAAGGCGAGCACTTTGGTGAGCTTTCGCGTATCGACCAGCACCCCGTCGGCAGCGAAAGCCTGCGAGCCCATCGAGTGGCGTCCACCGGCGATGCACAGCGCGCGGTTCTCGGCCTGCGCGAGCTTGAGCGCGGCGCGCACGCCGTCGAGCGTATCGGGCTGCACGATGCGGTTGACCCAGGTCGCGGAGAGCTGGCCGTGCAGGTCGTTGACGAGGATGCCTTCGGGCTTCTTCGCCTTCTGGGCCCAGGCGAGCGCGGGCCAGGTCGCGCCAAGCGCGGCCAGGCGCAGGAACTCGCGACGATTGCGCATCACTTTCCTCCCACGGTTGCGAGCATTCTAGAATGGCCGCATGCAAGCCGAAATCACGTACACGCGCGACACCGGAGAGAAGCTGGTCAATGAGACTTTCGGGCCGAACAACATCCGCCGGCGCACCAGCGGCATGGAAGAGCGCCACCGCGTCGACATCGCCAACGGCCGCGAGGCGCGCGATCTTGCGCTCGACAAGAACGGCTTCGTGCTGGTCGAGCACCGCAGCGCGGTGCGCGATTTCTTCGACGCCGAGGAACTGAAGCGCGCCTATTATCCCGAAGTCCAAAAATTAATTGGCCAGGTGGCGGGGGCAGAGCGCGTGGTGGTGTTCGACCACACGCTGCGCTCGGGCGACGAGGCCGAGCGCGAAGCGAAGCTCGTGCGCGAGCCGGTGCTCTCCGCGCACAACGATTACACCGAGTGGTCGGGCCCGCAGCGGGTGCGCGACCTGATGGGCGCGGAAGCCGAGGAGCTGCTCAAGCGGCGCTTCGCCATCATCCAGGTGTGGCGTGCGATAGCCGACCCGATCCGCTCCAATCCGCTCGCGATGGCCGATGCGCGCAGCGTCGCGCCGCAGGATCTGCTGGTCGCCGAGCGGCGCTATCCGAATCGCGTCGGCCAGACCTACCGCCTTAAGTACAACGCCGCACACCGCTGGTACTACTTCCCGCAGATGCGCCGCGACGAGGCGATCGTCTTCAAGGTCTTCGACTCAGCGAAGGACGGCCGCGCGCGCTTCACGCCGCACACTTCCTTCCAGGATCCCGCTACGCCCGCAGGCGCGCCGCCGCGCCAGAGCATCGAGGCGCGCGCGCTGGCATTTTTTTAAAGAAACGAACGTCAAAACCGGCAGTATCTGACGGCGCCGTGCGCCGCTGCGCCCTAGCGTTCGGGGGTGGCCCATCAGATCGATTCGCCCGGCCGCGCGGCGGCGCGGCAACTCCTCAGCGACATGCGCGAGCTGGTCGAGCGCCTCGGCCCGCTCGGTGCCCTGGTGCTCGCCGCGTACGAGCACCAGCGAGTAGCAGTGGTTGCCGGCGACGACCCGCGTAGCTACGCGTACTCGGAGTTCGAGGCGCGCCGGCGCGGCTTCGAGCTGCGCTACTTTGGCGACGTCAGTTCCGCGCTGACGTGGCTGAACACCAAGAATCTGAACTAGCGTAGCGGCCGCTTCGGCTTGCGGGCGAGGATGAAGAAGAGCGAGCCCAGGCCCGCGAGCAGCGCGAGGATGGTGAAGCCGGTGCGGTAGTTGCCGGTGAGGTCGGCAAAGATGCCGGCGATCATCGGCCCGCCGGCCTGGCCGATGACCACGATCATCAGGGAGAGGCCGAGGATCATGCCGATCGCGCTGCGGCCGAAGTAGTCGGCGCGGATCGCCTGCATGAACGGCCCGCGCAGGCCCCAGGCGGCGCCGTGCAGCACGGCAAACGCGAGCAGCATCGCCACGTTCACGGCATAGGTGAGCAGAAGCAGTCCCATCATGTGCATCAGCATGCAGCCTGCCGCGATCAGGCGCTTCTTGTAGCGATCGCCGATCCACCAGCCAATCCCTACGCCGCCGATCTGCGAAAGCGTGAGCAGCGTGTAGACGAGCGCCGCCTGCTCCACGCTGTAGCCCAGGCCCTGGTTCATGTGGGTGATCGAGTGCACGCTCACCGCGTGCACCACCAG
>DASXRW010000008.1:0-3181 GCA_036506355.1 Burkholderiales bacterium | reverse complement strand
TTCATCGCCGCGTAGGCGAGCGGCGTGTAGCCGTTGTCGTGCAGCAGGTTCGGATCGAAGTTCATCGAGAGCACCTTCTGCGCATACACCAGGTTGTTCTTCTCGATGCCGTAGAACAGCGCGCGCACGCCTTCCGGGCTCTTTTCCCGCGGCTTCGGCTCGAGGCCGGTGGGCAGCAGCTTGACGAGGTAATTGATCACGCCGACGCCGACCAGCGCGACGAGCGCGAGCACGATCGGCGCGCGCGAGACGTTCAGGCCCTCGGCGATCTGCTCGGGCATGTTGGCGCCCGCGATCAGCAGCACCACCACGACGAACAGGCCGGTCTTCAGGTACAGGAACAGGCCGATGATCACGCTGCACGCGAGGATCGCGAGCAGCGTGTTGTGGCTGACGCCGAGCGTTTCCTCGACATATTCGTGCGGCAGGTTCGCCATCACCGCGGTGATCGTGATGAGACCCATCAGGACGAGCTCGCGCACGCGCAGCTTCGTCAGAAAATCGAGCTTTTCCTTCCCCTCGGCCATCGTCTTCTCCCCTTGCGTTACCGCTATTTGTCCCCCAATTCTGAGGGTTTAGGCGCGGACCTTCAAGCTAAAATTGCGCTATGTCGAAGGCCTTCGTGAAAGAAGACGCGCCAGCGTCCGACACTCCCGAAGCCGAAGTGCCAGCGGCTCCCGCCCATGGCAAAAATTACATCACCGCGGCGGGTTTCGCGCGCCTGCAGCGCGAAAAGAAGCAGCTCCTCGAGCTCGAGCGGCCCGAGGTCGTCAAGACCGTCGCCTGGGCGGCATCGCTCGGCGATCGCTCGGAGAACGCCGACTACATTTACGGCAAGCGCCGGCTGCGCGAGATCGACCGGCGCGTGCGCTTCCTCATCAAGCGGCTCGAGGCGGCGCAGATCGTGCACTCCTCGGGGCGCGACACCGACCAGATCTTCTTCGGCGCTCGCGTGCGCGTGCGCGGCGCCTCGGGGGAAAGAACCGTGATCATCGTCGGCATCGACGAGACCGACGCCGCCCAGGGTTACGTCTCGTGGATCTCGCCGATCGCGCGCGCGCTCATCAAGGCACGCGAAGGCGACACGGTCGTGCTGCGCACGCCGGGCGGGACCGAGCAGCTCGAAATACTGGAAGTGAGCTATCCATGAGCTGGCTCAAAGAATTCCGCGAATTCGCGGTCAAAGGCAACGTCGTCGACCTCGCGGTCGGCGTGATCATCGGCACGGCCTTCGGCAAGATCGTGTCCTCGTTCGTCGCCGATCTCGTCATGCCGATCATCGGCGCGATGATCGGCGGCATCCACTACGAGAACCTCTTCATCCGGGTGGGCGAGGCGAAGATCACGTACGGCAAGTTCATCGAGAACGTGATCGACTTCGTGATCATCGCGTTCGTGATCTTCCTGATGGTGAAGGCGATCAACCATTTCCGGCGCAAGGCCGAGAAAGAATCGCCCGCCGCGCCGCCGCCGCGGCAGGAGCAGCTGCTGGAAGAAATCCGCGACTTGCTGAAGCGCAAATAATTCGGGGTCAGGACCGCAATTAATCGTGGTCCTGACCCCGAATTATTTCTTGAAGTCTCCGGCCATCACCAGGCTCAACTTCGCCGGGTCGACGTACTTGCGCAGCGCCTCGCTCACCTGCGCCGGCGTGAGCGCGGCGATGTTCGACTCGAGCTCGATATCCCAGGCGAAGGTGCGCTTGATGAAGAGGTAGGAGCCGATGCGCCCGGCGAGCGCGCGGTCCTGCGTGCGCGCGAGGCGGCGCGCCTCGAGGATGCCCTTCTTGCCCGCCTCGAGCTCCTCGGCGCTGAAGCCTTCGTTCACCGCGCGGGCGAGCTCCTCGCGGATCGCCTTCTCCACGCGCGCGCGGTTCTGCGGCGCGAAGATCGCCGAGACGCGGAAGCTCGCCGTCTCGTCGAGCGGGCTCGCGCTGAAGCTGGTGCCGGTGCTGTAGGAGAGGCCTTCCTTCTCGCGCACGCGCGTCCAGATGCGCGAGGTCGAGGCGCCGCCGAGGAGATAGTTGCCGAGGAGCAGCGCCGGGAAGTCCGGATGGTCGTCGCGCATCTTCACGTTCTCGCCCCCGCGCAGCACGGCGTTGGCCTTGTCCGGGGTGACGACCTCGTCTTCGACCGCCGGACGCTCGAAGTACTGCCCGGGCACTCGCTTGAAGGGGTAGGGCGTGCGCCAGGGGCCGAACAATTCGCTCACGGCGCGCGCGAGCGCCTCGGCGTCGAACTCGCCGACCGCGGCGAAGTCGGCGGCGGTGGCGCCCATCAGCTCGCTGTAGCAGCTTTGCGCGTCCTTCAGCGCCGTCTTGCGGATCCAGTCGAGGCGTTCCTGGATGGTCGGCGTGTAATGGCGGTGTCCGCGCGGATAGGGCTCGAGGTGGCGCGAGAGGCGCACTTCGGCGTTGGCGCTCGGGTCGGAGAGCTGCGCCTGCGTGCTGGTGAGCGCGGCGCGCTTCAACTCCTCGAACTCCGTCGGCGGGAACGAGGGCTCGCGGAGCGCCTCGGCGGCAAGGCGCAGCGCCGGGATCAGGTTCTCGCCGCGGGCCTCGAGGCTCAAGCCGTCGCCGGAGAGCGAGACCCGCGCGTTCAGCTTCTCGAACGCTTGCTTAAGATCGGCGCGGCTCCTCTTCTTGGTGCCGCGCATCAGCATCTGGCCGGCGAACTCGCAGGCCACCTCGCGGTTCGCGAGCGTCTTTTCGTCGCCCCAGTGCAGCGTGAGCGTGGCGACGGCACGCCCGCCGCGCGTCTGCTTGGGAAGCAGCGCCGCCTGGATGCCGTTGGCGAGCGTGCGGCGCTCGATGCGCGATTCGATGTTCTTCGGCGACGGATCGAAGGCCTCGCCCAGGCGCACGTTGTCGCCGCCGCGGTAGTTCTCGACGAGCGCCTCGACGTTCGGCGTCGGCGGGATCTCGGCGCGCTCGGGCTTTTCCGTCGGCACGAACATGCCGAGCACGCGGTTCGCGGGCTTGAGATAGTGCTCGGCGGCGCGCTGCACGTCGGCCACCGTCACCTTGCGCAGCTGGTCGCGGTACAGGAAAAAGAGCCGCCAGTCGCCGATCGCGACGTTCTCCGAGAGCGCGCTCACCAGCGGGCCGCTGTCGAGCTGCGCGCGCTCGATGTCGTTCAGGAGGCGCGTGCGCGCGCGCTCGACCTCCTCGGCGGTGATCTTG
>DASXRW010000007.1:0-3900 GCA_036506355.1 Burkholderiales bacterium | reverse complement strand
GCCTCGAAGCCGGTGTGCATCGAGCCCATCATGATGCGGTTGGGCAGCGTGACAAAGCCGAGCTCTAGAGGACGAAAGAGATGCGGATACACCGCGCGGATTTTAGCCGCGCAGCACCAGCACGGTTCCCGCGATCACCACCAGCGCGCCGGCGATCATCGGCGCGTTGAGCGCTTCGCCGAGGAACAGCACGCCCCACAGCACGCCGAAGATCGGAATCAGATAGGTGACGGTCAGCGCAGCGGTGGCGCCGATGTCGGCGATCAGGCGGAAATACAGGACATAGGCGAGCGCGCCGCAAACCAACCCGAGCGCGAGCACCGCCAGCGCGACCTGCGCGCTCGGCCACGCGGGCGGCGCGAGCGCGAGCAAAGGCACGAGCAGCACGCCCCCCATGAGCTGCGTACCGACCGCCATGCCGCGCGCCGTGGTCTCCCGTCCCCAGCGCCGCAGCACGACGCCGGTGAGGCCGTAGCAGAACGCGGCCGCGAGCCCGGCAAGGATCGCGAGCCAGCGCGTGCTCGCTTCCGCGCCCGAGACCAGCGCGACGCCGATGACGCCGAGAACCAGCCCGGCGATGCGCCCCGGTGAAAGCCGCTCGCGCAGCACCAGCGCCGAGAGCAGCGCGCCCCACATCGGCGAGGTGGCATTCAGCACCGCCATCAGCCCGACCGACAGATCGAGCGCGGCATAGCCGTACAGCAGGAAGGGCGCAGCCGAATTGAGCGCGCCGATGAAAAGGTAGTAGCGCCACCAGCGACCCCACTGGACATCGAATCGCGTGAAGGCGTAGTAGGCGGCGAGCGCGCCGCCCGCGATCAGCATGCGCACGTCGGCGGTCGCCACCGGGCCGATTGCTGGCGCGGCGATGCGCATGAAGAGGAACGAAGCGCCCCAGATCGCGGCCAGCGTGACGAGCCGTGCCGCGTCCGCGGCGTTCATTTACGGCGGCGCTTCTCGATCTCCAGCAGGCGTTTCTTGACCGGCAGGCCCCAGGCGTAGCCGCCGAGGCCACCGTCGGCACGCACCGCGCGGTGGCAGGGAACGACCAGCGCCACCGGGTTGGCGCCGCAGGCGCTGCCCACCGCGCGCACCGCGGCCGGCGCGCCGATCGCGCGCGCGATCTCGCTGTAGGTGCGCGTCTCGCCGCGCGGGATGTGGCGCAAGGCTTCCCACACACGGCGCTGGAACACGGTGCCACGGATATCGACAGGCACGCGCGCCAGGCTGCCTTCGCCGGTGACGAAAGCGCGGACGCTCTTCTCCACATCCGGCATCGGCTCCTCGACCAGCTCGGCCGCGCTGAACTCCTCCGCGAGCAGCCGTTTCAGCCTGGCCGCGTCCGTGCCCAGCTTGACCGCGCAGACGCCGTTGTCGGTGGCCGCGACGAGGACGATGCCGAGGTCGGTGGCAAAGGACGAAAAGCGGATGCGCTGCCCCTTGCCGCGCGCGCGATAGTGGCGCGCCTTCATGCCGAGGTGCGGCTTCTCGTAGAAGCGCGAGATCGAGCCGTAGCCCGCGTCGAACACCGCATCGGCCACGCGGCTGCCGTTCTGCAGCGAGGACTTCACCGCCTCGACGCGATACGCGTCCTGGTAGCCGCGCGGCGAGACGCCGAACGCTTCCTTGAAGCGCCGCTGCAGGTGAAACGGGCTTGCGTCCACGGCCTGCGCGAGCTCGCCCAGCGTCACGCGCTCGCCGCGCCGTGCGTCGAGATAGGCCCTTGCCTTCTGCAGGATTGCTGTCATAGGTCGCACTTTAGAGCGTGACGCCGTTCGGTTCTATCCGGATTTTGCGCTATCTCTCGGTAGGATGTCGGGACGTATACCTCCCGTGATCAAGGACTTTGGCTGCTCGCTCTGGCCGCGCTGGCGGTGGGGCTCGCCATCGCGCTCGTCCCGCCGATTCCCGAGCCGAGGGCATTTCGCGAGCTGGTCGACGATCGAACGCTCTTCGGCGTCGCCAACTTCTGGAATGTCGTCTCGAACGTCCCGTTCCTGTTTGTCGGCGTCTGGGGCCTTTACGTCATCGCCCGCGGCAGGCCGGGCGCATTCGTCTATCCCGAGGAAAAGTGGCCTTACGTCGTCTGTTTTCTCGCCGTCGCGCTCATTGCTATCGGCTCGACTTACTACCATCTCGCTCCGATCGAAGACCGGCTGATGTGGGACCGGCTGCCGATCGGCCTCGGCTTCATGGCGCTGCTCTCGGCCGTCATCGCCGAGCGCATCGGCGTCAAGGCGGGTCTGCGCGCGCTCGGACCGCTACTGCTCGCGGGCGTGGCGAGCGTGCTCTACTGGCGCTGGAGCGGCCAGCGCGGCGCTGAAAACATCCTGCCCTACGCGCTCGTTCAGTACGGCGCGATCGCCGCGATCGTAGCGATCGCGGCCCTGTTTCCCTCGCGCTATACGCGTGGCGCAGATGTGCTGATCGCGGTGGCGATCTACGCGATCGCCAAGCTGGTGGAAGTGCTCGATTCGCAAATCTACGCGCTGGGCCATGTAGTGAGCGGACACACGGTAAAGCACCTGCTCGCCGCGCTCGCCGTGTGGTGGCTGCTGCGCATGCTGCAGCTGCGCGCGCCGCTCAGCCGGCCATCGTAAGGCCGCCCGATACGCTGATCACCTGGCCGGTGATGAACCCCGCCTCGTCCGATGCAAGGAAGGCGACGAGGCCGGGAATGTCGTCGGGCTGGCCGACGCGCTTCATCGGAATCGCGCGCACCAGCGCGTCGTAGATCTTCTGCCCCGCTTCACCCTCGCCGAGAAAGCCGCGCAGGATCGGCGTGTCGGTAGGGCCGGGGCACACCACGTTCACCGTGATGCCCTTGCGCGCCACCTCGCGTGCCAGGGTTTTGGAGAAGGAGATGATGCCGCCTTTGCAGGCGGAATACACCGCCTCGCCGGAGGAGCCGACCCGCGCTGCGTCGGACGAAATGTTGACGATGCGCCCGCTGCCGCGCGCCAGCATCTGCGGGAGCACGATGTGGTGCATGTTGAGCGGCCCGCGCAGGTTGATGTCGATCAGCTGCGACCATTCATCCGGTTTGCTGTCGGCGAAATTCTGGAAGCGGTCCCAGCCCGCGTTGTTGACGAGCACGTCGACCTGCTCTTCGCCGATCGCTGCCTTGGCGGCGGCATAGTCGGCGATGTCGAACACCAGGGCCTTGCCTTTGCATTCGGCGGCGACGCGTTGCGCCGCCTCGCCGACGCGGTCGGCGACCAGCACCTTAGCGCCCGCTTCGGCGAAGCGCCGGCAGATGGCCGAGCCGATGGCGCCGCCGCCGCCGGTGACGAGAACGGTTTTGCCGTCGAGGCCTTTCATTTGGGTCGCTTGTCGATCACGCGCTTGGCCTTGCCGATCGAGCGCTCGATCGTGCCGATGCGCACTTCGGCGCTGATCCCGATATACGACTTGATGTTGTGCGCGAGCACTGCCGCGGCGTCGCCCGCGCCTTCAACTACTACCGTGAGGTGATCGAGCGGGCCGCTCTTCGAGAGCTCGAGCACGTAATGAGGGCTCAGGCCGGCGGTCTTCAGGATCAGCTCCTCGATCTGCGACGGAAAGACGTTCACGCCGCGGATGATGAGCATGTCGTCGGAGCGTCCGGTGATCTTTTCCATCCGGCGCATGCTGCGCGCCGTCGGTGGCCGCAGCCGCGTCAGGTCGCGCGTGCGGTAGCGGATGACCGGCAGCGCCTCCTTCGTGAGCGAGGTGAAGACGAGTTCGCCCTTCTCGCCATCCGGCAGCGGCTCGCCCCTCTGCGGGTCGACGATTTCCGGATAGAAATGGTCCTCCCAGATCGTGAGTCCGTCCTTGGTGTCGATGCATTCCTGCGCCACGCCGGGGCCGATGACCTCGGACAGGCCGTAGAGGTCGATCGCCTCGAGTCCGGTGCGCTGC
>DASXRW010000006.1:0-3257 GCA_036506355.1 Burkholderiales bacterium | reverse complement strand
TTCAACTTGGCATGGGAAGACGTCGCCGAAAACGTGGCGGTGGCGCTGCGCGCGGACAAGCTGCTGATGTTCACCGACCGGCTGCCGCTCGACCGCAAGGAGCAGGTCATCAGCGAGCTCACCGCACATGAAGCCGAAGCGCTGGCGCGCAAGGGCGCCGTCACCGCGCAGACCTCGCGCGCGCTCGAGCACGCGGTGCGCGCGCTGGCCGGCGGCGTCGGCCGCGCGCATCTTGTTTCGCGGCGCGTGCCAGGTTCGCTCCTGCTCGAGCTCTTCACCCACACCGGCGTGGGCACCATGGTCACCGCCGATACGCTCGAGAAGCTGCGCCCGGCGCGCATCGAGGACGTCGGCGGCATGCTCGCGCTGATCGAGCCGCTGGAAGCCGATGGCACGCTCGTGAAGAGGAGCCGCGAATTGCTGGAAGCCGAAATCGGCAACTTCCTCGTCGTCGAGCACGACGGCGTGATCCGCGGCTGCGCGGCGCTGTATCCGTTCGCCGACGACAAGAGCGCCGAGTTCGCCTGTCTCGCGGTGGCGCCGGAATATCGCGACGCCGGCTACGGCGAGCGGCTGCTCCTCGCCTGCCAGGAGCGCGCCAAGGCGCTCAAGCTGCGCAAGCTCTTCGCGCTCACCACGCACGCCGCGCACTGGTTCACCGAGCAGGGCTTCCGTCCCGCCGACGTCGCCGCATTGCCGTCGCGACGCCAGGAGCTCTACAACTGGCGCCGCGGTTCGAAGATCTTTTTCAAGCGCATATAATTCCGCGCATGGCTCGGATGGTGAAGTGCATCAAGCTCGGCCGCGAAGCCGAGGGTCTCGCGTTCCCGCCCTACCCCGGCGATCTCGGCAAGCGCATCTGGGAGAACGTCTCGAAGGAGGCGTGGGCGCAGTGGCTCAAGCAGCAGACCATGCTGGTAAACGAGAACCGTCTCAACCTCGCGGATCCAAAGGCGCGCAAGTACCTCATGGAGCAGACCGAGCGGCATTTCTTCGGCACGGGCGCGGACACCGCGTCCGGCTACGTCCCACCGCAGAAATAGCGAACCAGACCGTCGGCCTTTACGACCCCGCGCGCCATACGCCTCTGACCGAGGCGCCGTGGGACCCCGCCGCTGCGCAAGCCGCGATCGACGAGATCCTCGCCGACACGCGCGCCGCTTATGATCCCGAACAGTACTGGCCCGCGCATCCGCTGGACGACGGCGTACGCGATGGCAGCACGACCCTGTACTTCGGCGCGGCCGGGGTACTTTGGGCGCTGCGTTATCTCGGTCAGGCACTCGAGTTCGATCTTGAGCAGCTCGCCGCACGCAACGCGCGCGAGTACGAGTCGTTCCGTGCCTATCCGAACCATGCTTCGTTGCTGATGGGCGATGTCGGCGTGCTCCTGCTCGGCGATTCGAGCAAGCGGCTGAAGAGCCGTATCGCGAACAACATCGACCTGCCGCCGAAGGAATTGCTGTGGGGCATGCCCGGCACGATGCTCGCCGCCTTGTTCATCGGTGAGGCGGAGCTCTATCGTCGGCAGGCCGAGCGGCTGCTCGCCGCATTCGCCGAGACGGCGCATGGCGCTCTCTGCGTGCAGGAACTGTATGGCGCGAAGCATCTATACCTGGGACCGGCGCACGGCTTCGCCGGGCACATGCTTGCCCTCCTGCACGGCTGGGAATGGCTCGACGCCGCGCAACGCCATTGGGTGAGCTCGGCGGTGCTGCGCACGCTCTTCCTCAACGCACGCGAATCGACTGACGGTGTCAATTGGGCGGCCGGTGCCGGGGATGAAGCGCCTTATCTTGTTCAGTGGTGCCACGGCGCGCCGGGCATCGTGATCAGCTTCGCTGACGTCCCATTTGCCGCGCCCGAACTCGACCGGCTGCTCGCGCGGGCGGGCGAGCTTGTCTGGCGCGCGGGGCCGCTCGCCAAAGGTCCCAACCTGTGCCACGGCACGGCCGGCAACGGCTACGCGTTTCTCAAGCTGTACCGGCGCTTCCGCGACCCGGTCTGGCTGGACCGTGCCCGAGTCTTTGCTATGACTGCGATCGAGCAATGCCGTGCCGCGCGGCGCAAGTACGGCCAGGGTCGTTATTCGCTCTGGACCGGCGATCCGGGTGTGGCGGTGTATCTTCACGATTGCCTGCGGGCCGAAGCACGCTTTCCAACCATCGATGTCTTCTGAATGAACCTTTCCGAGTTCTGGCAGGACGCCATCGTCCCGGCGCTGGTCGAGTACATCCGCATCCCCGCCAAGTCGCCGCACTTCGACCGCGACTGGCAGTCGCACGGCTACATCGACGAAGCCGCGCGGCTCGCCGCGCAATGGTGCGAGCGCAACGCCATCGCCGGCATGAAGCTCGAGATCGTGCGGCTCGAAGGGCGCACGCCGTGCCTGTTCATCGATGTCCCCGGCACGGCTTCCTCGAAAGACACCGTGCTCATCTACGGCCACCTCGACAAGCAGCCCGAGATGACCGGCTGGCGCGAAGGGCTCGGCCCGTGGACGCCGGTGATCCAGGAGGGCAAGCTCTACGGCCGCGGCGGCGCCGACGACGGCTACGCGGTGTTCTGCGCCATCGCGGCGCTCAAGCAGTTGCACGAGGACAAGCGGCCGCACCGGCGCTGCGTGATCCTGATCGAGTGCTGCGAGGAGAGCGGTAGCTTCGACCTGCCGGCTTATCTCGACGAGCTCGCGCCGCGCATCGGCACGCCTTCGTTCGTCGTCGGCCTCGATTCGGGCTGCGGCAATTACAGCCAGCTCTGGGGCACCACCTCGCTGCGCGGCCTGGTGAACGGCGTCCTCACCGTCGAAGTGCTGACCGAAGGCGTGCATTCCGGCGACGCGAGCGGCGTGGTGGCGTCGAGTTTTCGCATCGCACGCGCGCTGCTCGATCGCCTGGACTCTGCGCAGACCGGCGTCGTGGCCGAGCGGACGCTCCACGCCGAGATCCCGGCGGAGAGGAAAACCCAGGCGCAGCGCGCCGCTCAGGTGCTGGGCGAGGAAGTGTGGCGCAAGTTTCCGTTCGTCGAGGGCATGCGGGCGATGCACAGCGACGTGGCCGAGCTGATCCTCAACCGCACCTGGCGGCCGATGCTCGCCATCACAGGCGCCGACGGCTTGCCGGCGCCGGCAAACGCCGGCAACGTGCTGCGGCCGAAGACCCAGCTCGTGCTGTCGCTGCGCTTGCCGCCGACGGTGAACGCCGAGCGCGGAGCGCAGCGGGTAAAGCAACTGCTGGAGGCAGATCCGCCGTACGGCG
>DASXRW010000005.1:0-30228 GCA_036506355.1 Burkholderiales bacterium | reverse complement strand
GCGTCGTTCAGATTGCCAGTCGCAATGGGAACATTGCGGCCAAGGCCGAACGTGTCGAACTGGTCGACCCAGGTGTAGTAGCTCGACTCGACGCTGCCCGCATCGGCCACGTTGCGGAATTGCGGGCCGGGGAACGCATAGAGCGTCCAGCCTTCGGGGCAATGCTTGCCTGTGGCGCTGGGGCCGTTCAGCGGTCCCTTGCATTTGCGCCGGTCGAAGCTCGCGAGATGGCCGCTCGAGAGCGAGGACCAGAAGACGCCGTCGCGATCGATGTCGCCGCCGCGCGGCCCGTAGCCGGGTAGCGGCGGCTCGTAGATCTCGGTGAGCGCGGTGCGCGCGGGATCGGGTCCTGGATTCACACGTACCACGTAGCCGGGGAAGCTGCGCGACGTGCCCCAGACCGTGCCGTCCGCGGGGTTTACCGCCACCGAATACAAACCGGTGACCACCCGCTTGTCCTTTGCCGGGTCGATGGGCTGATCGGGCTCGACCCATTCGTCGCGCTTGCCGTTGCCGTTGATATCGAGGACGAAGGGTGCCCAGCCCTGGGCGCGCTGCTCGTCGCCCGTTTCCTCGAACAGCTTCCGGTTGAGCCAGCCGATCGCCGGGTTGCCGCCACCGCCCGCGCTCGTCCACAGCGTGTGGTTCGCGTCCTCGGCGAAGACCAGGTGATGCGTGCTGAAGCAGGTGCTGATGAGGGTGAACTTGCCGGTCGCGGGGTCGAACATCGAGAGGTGCCGGTTGGCGCTCTCCAGGGGCAGCACGTCGGCCGAGGGATGCCCGCGGCGGCAAAAATCCGGGTTGCGCGGCGGGCGCACGCGCGCGGTGAACCACACGCGGCCGCGCTCATCCAGCATCGGGTTGTGCGTGGTCGTATGGCTGTTCCAGATCGGCTCGGTGCCCCAGTAGGGCGACGGCCCCATCGGAGAATCCTTCGATGAGGGCGTCTCGGGATCGCGCACCGGGTGCTCCATTTCGGTCGCGACGTGCTTCGCCGGATCGAGCACCGGAATGAGATCGGTGCTCTCCTCGGTCGTGCCGTAGAGCTTGCCGTAGGCATTGAGCGTCGGATTGCGCTTGTCGGTGGAGACCTCGTCGTGCATGTAGGCCTTCGGACTGCCCCAGTCCCAGAGCGTGATCACGACGTTGCGCTCGAGCTCCTGCGGGCGCAGCGGCCGCGCGGCCGGCAGCTCGCCCGCGGCGACGCGGTCGGTCCAGTCGGCGAACTGCTTGAGCATGCGCTGCGTGTCCGTGCGCGCGAGGCCGTTCACCATCTGCGTCATCGCCTGGCCCGAGGCGATGCGCCGCGCCCAGGCTTCTTCGGATGATTTGAAGTGGCCGAGCGCCGCCGGCACGGTGCGCGTCGCCGCGGTGCCGAGCGCATGGCAGCCGATGCAGCCGTTGGTCTTCACCACGTCGAGCCATTCGTGCTGGCTCGCCGCTCTTCCGATCGGGAACTCGCCCTTCTCGGGGATCGTGAGCATCGAGTACCAGTAGATCGGCGGGTAGTATTGCGCGGCCGAGCCCTCGTTCGGCGCGACGCTCGCCTTGAGGCGCAGCGGCGCCTTGCCGGGGCTCGCCTTCACCTTCTTGGAATCGACCAGGCCGTAGCCGCGCACCCAGACGCGGTAAGTCGCCTTCGGCAGCTCGGGGATCAGGAAGCGGCCGCGCTCGTCGGTGACCACGATCTTGGCGAACTTGGTCGGCAGGTCCTCGGTCTCGGCGATGACCCACACGCCCGCCTCGGCCGTCTTGCCGTTGGTCACGATGCCGCGGATGCTCTGCGCACCGGCCGGCATTGCGACCGCCAGTGCCATCACGATGAAAAGTGCGCGCACGCCTCCTCCTATGCGGCCGCCGCCGCGAGCTGTGGCCGGGCTTCGCGGATCGGCAGATGCACCGCCGCCGCCATCAGGCAGAGCGCGATGTCCGCCCACCACATCCAGTCGTAGTTGCCGCTCGCCTCGAACGCCTTGCCGCCGAGCCAGGCGCCGAGGAAGCCGCCGACCTGGTGCGAGAGCATGACGATGCCGAAGAGCGTCGCGAGATAGCGCGGGCCGTGCAGCTTGGCCACCAGTCCAATGGTCGGCGGTACCGTCGAGAGATAGGTGAAGCCGATGCCGGCGGCGAAGAGGAAGAACACCAGCGGCGTCTTCGGCGAGAAGAAGAAAGCCAGGATGATGAGCGCGCGCGCGAAGTAGATGCCGGCGAGCGCGAGCTTCATGCGCCGCGCCTGGATGTGCCGCCCGACCCACAGGCTGCCGAGGATGTTGAACAGGCCGATGATCGAGAGCGACCACGCGCTCACGGTCGCGGGCAGCTGGCAGAACGCCACCACGCCCGGCAGGTGCGTGGCGATGAAGGCGACGTGGAAGCCGCAGGTGAAGAAACCGGCGATCAGCAGCAGGTAGCTACCGTCGCGGAAGGCAGCGCGCACCGCCTGCGACAGCGTCCCGCTGTGCAGGTGGGCCACGGGCGCGGCGGCAGAACTGGTGGTGATGTAGAGCACCAGCGGGATGCCGACGAGGCCGATGGCGCCGACGATCATCAGCGCCGGCTGCCAGCCGACGAGGCCGATGCAAAGCTGCGCGAACGGCACGAGCAGGAACTGGCCGAAGGAGCCGCCGGCGCCGATGATGCCGTTCGCCATCGAGCGCTTCGCTTCGGGGATCCAGCGGCTCACGGCCGAGGCGAGCTGCGCCGGGCCGCTGGTGCTCGCCCCCGCGGCGCCGATCACGCCGATGACGAGGATCAGCGCCCAGGCGCTCGTCGCGAACGGCATGAGCGCCGTGCCGATCGCGAGCAGCAGCGATCCGGCGATCATCACCGGGCGCGCGCCCCAGCGGTCGGCGACCGCGCCGGCCACCGGCTGCCCGATGCCCCACATCAGCTGCGCGATGCCGAACGCCAGGCTGATCGTGGCGTAGCCGACGCCGGTGTACGAGTTGATCGCGCTGATGAAGAGCGGCTGCGCCTGGCGGATGCCGAGTGCCAGGGCGAAGATCGCGCCCGCGGCAAGCGCGAGCGCCATGAAGCTGCGGGGCATCGCTCGATGGTACGAAAAAAAAGGCCTCTCCGGCCATCAGGGTCTCCCTAAGGGGAGGAGGAGTGGGGAGGACCCTGGACTGCGGCCGGGAGGCCTGCGTCGCGTTGACGTGAAGACAGTTTCGGCGCCGCGCGTTTCGCCAAGGTTTCGGCGCGGGCCGCGCTTGTTACGGTTGAAACAGTTACAGCACGAAGGCGCCGTGGCTGCCGACGACTATGCGCACGCGCTGCCCGGCTTCGTAGCGGTGCTGGCCGACGTTCGGCACGGTGAGCGTGGCGCCGTCGTCCAGGCGCACGACGATCTCTTCTTCGGTGTCGGGCGCGAGCGGATGCTCGTAATACTGCGGCAGCTCGCCGTCGTCCATGAGCGGCAGATCCGCCAGGCGCTCGATGGTCGCCCACAGGACGACCTCCGAGGGCGCCGAGGAGGTGCACGCGCTCAGGGCGGCGGCTGCCAGCAGCACGGCAACCAGGAGCGCGCGTTTCATAGCTGGCTCATGCCGCCGTCGGCGACGATTTCCGTGCCGAGCAGGAACGATGAATCGGAGCTCGCAAGAAACAGCGCGGTCTTCGCGATCTCCTCGGGCCGGCCGAAGCGCTTCATCGGCACCTGCGCCACGATCGCCTGCCGGGTCTGCTCGAGCACCTCCGGCGGCAGCCCCAGCCGGCCGAAAATCGGCGTGGTCACCGGCCCGGGGCTGAGGGCGTTCACCCGGATGTTGCGGCCGACGAGCTCTGCGGAGAGCGTGCGCGCGAGCGAAAGCAGCGCGGCCTTGCTCGCGGCGTAGACGCTGGAATTAGGCATGCCGATGTGCGCGTTGATCGAAGTGTTGAGCACGATGGAAGCGCCGTCGGCGAGCAGCGGCAGCGCCTTCTGGATGGTGAAGAACGCGCCCTTGAGATTGACGTCGAGGATCGCGTCATAAAACTCTTCGCTCACCGCCTCGAACGGCGAAAACTTGCCGATTCCCGCGTTCACGAAGAGCACGTCGATGCGGCCGAATTGCGCCTGGACGGCGGCGAACAGCTTGTCGATGTCCGCGAGCCGGGCCACATCGGCGCGCACCGCGAGGACGTCGCGGCCGAGCGCCTTGGCGGCATCGTCCAGCGTTTTCTGATCGCGGCCCGAGATGACGAGCTTCGCGCCCTGGTCGATGAATTCCCTCGCCGTGGCGAGACCGATGCCGCTGTTGCCGCCGGTGATCACCGCGACTTTTCCTTTCAGCTTGCCCATGTTGCGTCCCTTTCAATGGAGTGCATGGTTTCCAGCCTGAGCAATGCGCGTATCGCGGCCGTTTCGATCTGGACAGTCCCGGTTACATCAGAAACGCTACGGGGCGTCCCAGCCGCCGCCGAGGGCGCGGATTAGCGCCACGGTGGAGCTCGCGCGCGCGCCGCGGATCTGCGTGTCGAGGCGCTGCACGGCGAGCAGGCTGCGCTGCGCGTCGATCACGTCGAGGTAGCCGGTGGCGCCGCCGCGGTAGCGCGATTGCGCGATGGCGAGCGCGCGGCTGCCGGAACCGGCGGCGGCGCGCGTCGCCTGGCCGCGCTCATCGAGCGTGCGCACGTCGACCAGGTTGTCCTCCACCTCGGCGAAGGCGACGAGCACCTGCTGGCGGTAGCCGGCCACCGCCTCCTCGAGCGCGCCGTACGAGCGATCGAGGTTCGCGCGGTTGCGGCCGCCGTCGATGATCGGCGCGGTCAGCATCGTGCCGACCAACGGCCCGAGCGCCCAGGTGCGGCTCGACCATTGGAAGAGGTCCGCGAGCTGCCCGGATTCATAACCAGCCTGCGCGGTGAGGTTCAGCACCGGGAAGAAGGCGGCCTTGGCGACGCCGATGCGCGCGTTCGCCGCCGCCATGCTGCGGCTCGCGGCGGCGATGTCGGGGCGCCGCTCGAGGAGCGTCGAAGGCAGGCCCGCCGGGATCACCGGCAGCGCGGTCACGAGCGGCGCGGGCGAGAGGCTGAAGGAGGCCGGCGCCTTGCCGAGCAGCACGGCGAGCGCGTGCTCGAGGCGTGCGCGCCGGCGCTCGAGCTCGATGGCGTCGCTGCGCGTCGTCTCGAGCTCGGTGCGGGCGCGCGCGAGGTCGAGCTCGTTGATGTCGCCCAGATTGAAGCGCGTCTGCAGCAGGCGCACGCTGTCCTCGCGCAGCTTCACCGTATCGCGCAGGAGCGCGAGCTCCTCGTCCGCCTCGCGCAGCGCGAAATAGGTCTGCGCCACGTCCGCCTGCAGCGCGAGCCGCACCGATTGCAACGTCGCCTCGAGGCCCTCGTAGTCCTTGCGCGCGGCGACGATGCTGTCGGCGACGCGGCCGAAGAGGTCCACCTCATAGCTGACGGAGACCAGCCCGCGCCAAGTGGTCGAGGTCTGGGCATCTTCGCCGCCCGGGCGAATTCGCGTGGGACCGAAGCCGGCATCGACGCGCGGCGTGCGCGCCGACTGCGCCACGCCGACCAGCGCGCGCGCCTGCGACACGCGCGCCGCCGCCGCCCGGATGCTCTGGTTGGCCTCGGCCGCTTCCAGCTCGAGCGCGTCGAGCGCCGGGTCGCCGAATGCCCGCCACCACTCGCCGCGGGGTTGCGCTTCCGCCGGCTGCGCGGTTTTCCAAGTGCCGGTGAATTCCTTGAACTCGGCGGGATGCTCGACGCGCGGCTCCTCGAACTTGGGTGCCAATGAGCAGCCGGCGAGCAGCGCAACTACCAGGACCGTGGAGCGCTTCATGACGCGCTCGCCGCAGCAAGCGCCGGTTGCGGAGCGCGGCGGCGCTGCAGCAGCACATAGAACACCGGCGTGAGGAAGAGACCGAAGAACGTCACGCCGATCATCCCGGCGAACACGGCGACGCCCATGGCGTGGCGCATCTCCGAGCCCGCGCCGGAGGAGAACACGAGCGGCACCACGCCCATGATGAAGGCGATCGAAGTCATCAGGATCGGGCGCAGCCGCAGGCGGGCCGCCTCGAGCGCGGCGCGGATCGAATCGTAGCCCGGCTCGCGCAGCTCGAGCTCGCGCGCGAACTCGACGATCAGGATGGCGTTCTTGCAGGCAAGCCCCATCAGCACGAAGAGCGCGATCTGCGTGAAGATGTTGTTGTCGCCGCCGGTGAGGAGCACCCCGGCGACGGCGAACAGCAGGCACATCGGCACGATCAGGATGATGGCGAGCGGCAGGCGGAAGCTCTCGTAGAGCGCCGCGAGCACCAGGAACACGAGCAGCACGCAGAGCGGCAGCACGATGTAGGCGGTGTTGCCGGCGAGGATCTGCTGGTAGGTGAGGTCGGTCCACTCGAAGCGGATGCCGCGCGGCAGCGTCTCGGCGGCGATGCGCTCGATGGCGGCCTGCGCCTGGCCCGAGCTGAAGCCCGGCGCCGCGGCGCCGTTCAGATCCGCCGCCGGGTAGCTGTTGTAACGCATGGCGCGGTCGGGGCCGAAGCTATTGTCGACGCGCAGCACCGAGCCGAGCGGCACCAGCTCGCCCTTGGCGTTCCTCGTCTTCAGGGTGGCGATGTCCTCGGCGCCGGAGCGATAAGGCGCATCCGCCTGCACCACCACGCGGTAGGTCTTGCCGAAGCGGTTGAAGTCGTTGACGTAGAGCGAGCCGAGGTTGATCTGCATGGTCTCGAAGACGTCGGTGAGCGGCACGCCCAGGCGCTTGGCCTTGGCGCGGTCGACGTCCGCGTAGAGCTGCGGCACGTTGATCTGGAAGCTCGAGAACACGCCGGCGAGCTCGGGGGTCTGCCAGGCCTTCATCTGCATCGCCTTCATCGCCTCGTAGAGCGCCTGGTCGCCGAGGTTGGCGCGGTCCTCGATTTCGAGCTTGAAGCCGCCGATGGTGCCGAGGCCCGAGACCGGCGGCGGCGGGAACACGCCGATGAACGCATCCTGGATGCCGCCCATGCGCTTGTTGATCTCGGCGGCGATGGCGCCGCCCGAGAGCGCGCGCGATTTGCGGTTCTCGAATTCATCGAGCGTGAAGAAGACGATGCCAGCGTTCGGCGCGTTGGTGAAGCCGTTGATCGACAGGCCCGGGAACGCCACCGCGTTCTTGACCCCCGGCGTGCTCATCGCTACGTCGCCCATGCGGCGGATCACGTCCTCGGTGCGATCGAGCGACGCGCCGTCAGGGAGCTGCGCGAACGCCACCAGGTATTGCTTGTCCTGGCCGGGCACGAAGCCGTGCGGCACCGCCTGGAAGCCGGCGTAGGTGACGCCGATCAGCGCGAGGTACACGACGAAAGCGGCCGCCTTGCGATTGAGCACGCGCGCGACGGTGGATTGGTATTTGCCCGCGGAGCGCTGGAAGAAGCGGTCGAAGCGCGTGAAGAACCAGCCGAACGTGCGGTCCATGAAGCGCGTCAGCGCGTCTTTCGGCGCGTCGTGCGGACGCAGGAGCAGCGCGGCGAGCGCCGGAGAGAGCGTGAGCGAGTTGAAGGCCGAGATGACGGTGGAGATGGCGATGGTCAGCGCGAACTGGCGGTAGAACTGCCCGGTCAGGCCGCTGATGAAGGCGATCGGCACGAACACCGCGCACAGCGTGAGCGCGATGGCGATGATCGGGCCGCTCACTTCGCGCATCGCGCGGTAGGCCGCTTCCTTGGCATCGAGGCCGAGCGCGAGGTTGCGCTCGACGTTCTCGACCACCACGATCGCGTCGTCGACCACGATGCCGATGGCGAGCACCAGGCCGAAGAGCGTCAGCGTGTTGATGGAGAAGCCGAAGGCGAGGAGAAAGGCGAAGGTGCCGATGATCGACACCGGCACCGCGGCGAGCGGGATGATCGAGGCGCGCCAGGTCTTGAGGAAGACGATGACCACCAGCACCACCAGCAGGATCGCCTCGAGCAGCGTCTCGACGACCGCGTCGATCGACTGCTGCACGAAGCGCGTCGGGTCGTAGATGATCTGGTAGTCGAGGCCGTCCGGGAAATCCTTCTTCGCCTCGGCCATCGCCTTGCGCACCGCGTTGGAGAGCGCGATGGCGTTGGACTCGGGCGCCTGGAACACGCCGATCGCCACCGCCGGCTTGTTGTTGAGCAGGCTCCGCAGCGCGTAATCGCCGCCGCCGAGCTCGATGCGCGCCACGTCCTTCAGGCGCAAGAGGCCGCCGCCGGCAGAGGTGCCGACGATGATGTCGCCGAACTCGGCTTCCGAGGCGAGGCGGCCCTGGGCGTTGACCGAGAGCTGGAAGTCGTTGTCATGCCGGGTCGGCGGAGCGCCCACCACGCCCGCGGCGACCTGGCGGTTCTGCTCGCGGATCGCGCGCACTACGTCGCTTGCCGTGAGGTTGCGCGCGGCGAGCTTGTTCGGATCGAGCCACACGCGCATGGCGTAGTCGCCGCCGCCCCAGATCAGCACCTGGCCCGCGCCCGGGATGCGCTGCAGGACGTCCCTCACGTTGAGCACCGCGTAGTTGCGCAGGTACAGATCGTCGTAGCGGCTATCAGGCGAGACGAGGTGCACCACCATCGTGATGTCGGGCGAGCTCTTCTGCGTCACGACGCCGATCTGGCGCACTTCCTCGGGCAGGCGCGGCAGCGCGCGCTGCACGCGGTTCTGCACCTGGGTTTCGGCGAGCTCGGGGTCGGTGCCGACCTTGAAGGTCGCGGTGAGGGTCATCACGCCGTCGCTGTTCGCCTGCGAGGAGAGATACAGCAGGTTCTCGACGCCGTTGATCTGCTCTTCGAGCGGCGCCGCCACGGTCTCGGCGATCACCTTGGGATTGGCGCCCGGGTAGGTGGCGCGCACCACCACCGAGGGCGGCACCACGTCCGGGTATTCGGAAATCGGCAGCCGGGTGAGCGCGATGGCGCCGGCGAGGAGCACGACCATCGAAAGTACGCCCGCGAACACCGGGCGGTCGATGAAGAAGCGAGAGATGTTCACGGCTACTTCGCCGCCATCGCCACGGTCTGCGGCGTGACCGGCGCGCCCGGCCGCACGCGCTGCAGGCCGTTCACCACGACGAGCTCGCCCGGCTCGAGGCCGGTCTCGACGACGCGCAGGCCGTCGATCACGCGGCCGAGGCGCACCTCGCGGTATTGCGCCTTGTTCTGGGCGTCCACCACCAGCACGAAGCGCTTGTTCTGGTCGGTGCCGATGGCGCGGTCGGACACCAGCACGGCCTTGCGCGGCGCGCCGCTGTCGCCCAGCCTGACGCGGGCGAACAATCCCGGCGTGAAGCGCCCGTCGCGGTTGTCGAGCGTGGCGCGCATGCGCACCGTGCCGCTTTGCGGGTCGATGCGGTTGTCGACGAACTCGAGCTTGCCCTCGTGCGGAAAGCCCTGCTCGTCGGCGAGCGCGATCGACACGGCATGGCCGCCGCGCGCGCTGGAGATGTATTTAAGGTAGGTGGCCTCGTCGGCCTCGAAGGCGGCGTAGATCGGGTTGGCGGAAACGACCGTGGTGAGCGTGCGCGAGTTCGGGCCGTCGGCCTGCACCAGGTTGCCCACGGTAATCTCGGCCTTGCCGACGCGGCCGTCGATCGGCGAGGTGACGCGCGTATAGGTGAGGTTGAGACGCGCGATGTCGGCCGAAGCCTCCAGCGCCTTGGCCTGCGCCTCGAGCTGGCGCACTTTCGCTTGCGCGTCGTCGAACTCGCGCCGGGACGTGGCCTGCTCGGCGAGCAGGAGCTCGTTGCGCTTGAGCTCGGTGCGCGCGAGATCGAGCTGCGCGCGGGTGTTGTTGAGCATCGCCTCGGCGCGCGCCAGCTCCGCCTGGTAGGGGCGCTGGTCGATGATGAAGAGCACCTCGCCCTTCTTCACCATCGCGCCGGGCTTGAACTGCACCGCGTCGAGATAGCCGCTCACGCGCGCGCGCACCTCGACCGACTCCACGGCCTCGATGCGGCCGGGGAACTCGTCGGTGTTGATCACCTCGCGCTCGAGCGCGGGCGCCACGCTCACCGGCGGCGCCGGCGGCGGCGCGGGCTTCGCCTGCGGCTTGCTGCAGCCGGCGAGCGCGGCAAGCGCCGCCAGCACCATCACCAATAGAACGGCCGAAAAGATTCCCGAGCGCATCGTGACTGCCCCTTTTTTCCCGTGTCGGTTGTCGGAAGCGGGCCAGGCGCATTCCACGCCGAGCGGCACTTCCCCATAGCTGTGCATCCGGCATGCTCGACAGGACGCATTGCGCGCCTGTTGCACGCTCGGCCCGATTCGTTACAGGTGAAATGTCGGCTTGAAATCACCGCGCAAGAGCGGCTGCGCATGATCGGCCTGCAACCTGCGAAAAACGAACTCGATCGTGAAGAGAATACTGTTTGCCGCAGCACTCGCGTCGCTCGCACGACTCGCCCGCGGTGCGCCACGCCTACGAGATCACCAAGCACGATCCCTCGCAGTGCTCGAAGCTCTTCCCGTAGGCGCGCGGCGAGACGTTCTACGTGCCACTGGTGCTCGGCACGCCTTAGCCGGTTGCCGGGAGCTGATGCATGTGACGCCCCCTTGGCAGGTAAACCCAGTCTCGTCCTCCCGCATCTCCGGAAAGGCTCAAGGAGAAGGACCTCCCCACGAGGCGCGCTGGACTTCCGTGGGAAGGTCCTAAGATCGCTGTGCCTGCGCGCTTATCTCGGATCGAGCCCTTCGGGCTGCCACGCGCCCCACACGTTTGGATCGGGCGAGTTCGACGAGGGGCTCCAGGACCTGAGATTCTGGGCATGCTCGGCTACGCGCGCGCTGCGCAGTTGCTGCAGCTTCGCGTATTCGTCCGCGCCGCCGACGTAGACGCAGTGGCAGAAATCGGGATCGTAGAACTCGTAGGCGATGTTGCCGTTCTCACTGACCCTCGCTAGCTGCCGCGCTGGCAGCGTCCCGCCTCCGGCGCGCGTGGCGCCCTGCGCTGCGCTCTGCGGCTGCCTGGTGAAACCCGCTTCCGCGAGGATCTTCTCCGAATCCCCCGCCATCTGTCCCTGGATTGCGGCGCATCCCGACAGGGCGAGCATTGCCGCGGCGATCGCCGCTTGTGGCTTCCACATAATCGATCTCCTTGGGTTGAAGAACTGAATGCAGGCTGCGCCTGCGCACTTGCGCCTTCATTACCCGCGGACGCGCGCGCGTTGCAGCTGCAACAGCGAGACGACGTGGAGCGTGAACGCCAAGGGGACAAGAAATGCCGGTACCAGCACCAGTAAGTACTGCGTCAGCATCTGTGCGCTCGGGACGAGACCATACGCCCAGATACTGATTGACGAGGTGGCGGCGATGATCGTCTACGTCTCCAGCGTCCGGCGTCGGCAACGACAGGCGCGGCGCTCGGGGTCGACGGCGGCGTCGTGCGGGCGATCGCGTGAGCAGCTCGCGCCGGCTTCAGGGCGCCTGCACCGGCTCTTTCAGCTTTCCGAGCACGCGCGCCAGCGCCGCGGCCAGCTCGCGGGATTGCACCGGCTTCTTCAGGATTTCGCTCACGCCGGCGGCAAGCGCGCGCTCGGTCATCATCGGGCCGATGTAGCCGCTGACCAGCACGACGGGCAGGTCGGGACGCTGGCGGCGCAACGCCGCGGCGAGCTCGGTGCCCGATAGGCCGGGCATCACCTCGTCGGCGATAACGGCGTCGAAGCGCGCCGACGGCGCCTCGTAGGCGGCGAGCGCGGCCGTGCCATCGGCGTACGCGCTCGGCTCGTATCCCAGCCGCTTGAGGATTTCGGAGGTCACGGCGAGCAGCGCGGGCTCGTCGTCCACCACCAGCACGCGCTCGCCGCTGCCGCGGACGAGCGGCGCGTGGGTTTCGTCGGCGGCGAGCGCCGGCGAATCGACGCGCGGCAGGTAGATGGTGAACGCGCTGCCCTGTCCCTCCGCGCTCGCGACGTCGATGGCGCCGGCCGAGTCGGTGACGATGCTGTAGACCAGCGGCAGCCCGAGGCCGGTGCCCTTGCCGACCTCCTTGGTGGTGAAGAAAGGCTCGAAGAGCCGCGCCAGCGTCTCCGCATCCATGCCCTTCCCCGTGTCTTCCACCCGCAGCATCACGTATCGGCCCGGTGCCAGGGTCGTATGGGTGAACACCCGCTCGGCAGCCACGTCGAGCGCCTCGACCGCGACGCGCAGCCTGCCGCGCTCGCCGATGGCATGGATGGCATTGGTGCACAGGTTCATCACGATCTGGTGCAGCTGCGTCGAATCGCCCACCACGTGAAGCGCCGCCGCCGGCAGCCTGGCCTCGAGCTCGATGCCCGCGGGCAGCGAGCCGCGCACCAGCTCGAGCGTCTCGGCCACGATGCGGTTCAGCTCCACCGGCACGCGCTTGCCGCGCTGGCTGCGGCTGTAGGACAGGATCTGCTGGACGAGCCCGCTCGCGCGGGTGGCCGCGCTGAGCACGTTCTGCGCATAGCGCCTGTGGGCCGTGCCTTGCGCGGTGCCTTCCACCAGCATCTCGGCGTAGCCGAGGATGCCGCCCAGGATGTTGTTGAAGTCGTGCGCGATGCCGCCGGCGAGCCGA
This sequence comes from Burkholderiales bacterium, assembly GCA_036506355.1. GTDB lineage: Bacteria > Pseudomonadota > Gammaproteobacteria > Burkholderiales > SG8-39 > SCGC-AG-212-J23. The sequence continues at coordinate 17,754 of DASXRW010000005.1, read as the reverse complement.
CCGACCGCCTCCATCTTCGTCGACTGGCGCAATCGCTGCTCGAGCCGCGCGCGCTCCACCTCGGCAAGCTTGCGCTCGGTGATGTCGCGCATGTTCGTCACCATCGCGCGCACGCTCGGCTCCTCGAGCAGGTTGCTGGTCGTCTTCTCGATCCAGCGCCACGAGCCGTCCTTGTGGCGCATCCGGATCTCGACGGTCGCGACCTTCCCCGGCGCGGGCTTGCTGGTCTTCGCCGCCACGTCCTCCGGGTGGACGAGCCCGGAGGCATGCCCGCGCAGATCCTCGAGGGTGTAGCCGAGCACGCGCTCGAGGGCGGGACTCGCATAGAAAACGCCGCGTTCGGGGCGGGTCAGGATCACGCCGTCGGAGCTGTGCTCGATCATCGCGCGGAACTGCCTTTCCCTGCGCCGCAGCGCCCGCTCGCGCCGCGCGAGGCCCCATGCGGCGAGCGCAATCAAGGCCAGCATGGCGACCGAGGTGAGGACGGTGCGCCACGCGATGCGCCAGGCCTCGTTGCGCCAAGGCGCGAACACCGCATCCTCGGTGACGCCGACCAGCACCTCCAGCGGAAAGCTGCGCACGGCGACGCTCGAGAGGAGCACGCGCTGGTTCAGGATCGGGCTCGTGGTCCACCCGGTGAAGCGGCCTTCGCGCTCGACCGCGGCGGAGACCTGGGCATTCGGAAATCTGCGCCCGCGCACCCTGTCGCCCTCCGGGACCCGCGTGATGACGGTGCCGTCGCGCGTGCGAAGGTTGATGAAGCCGCCTTTGCCGAGATCGATCGTGCGGTAGAGCCGGTCGAAATTCTCGATCTCCATCACCGCCGCAACGACGCCGCTGAATGCGCCCGCCGGGGCGCCGAGCCGCCGCGACATGACGAAACGCCATTTGATGCCGTCGGCCGCGCCGAGGTAAGGATTGTCCAGGAACAGCCCTGGCGCCCGCCCGTCGCGGTGCGCGGTGAAGAACAGCCGCTCGCCGAAGCTGCGATCGATCGCGGGAGTCTCGTTGGTGCGGCCCACGACGCTGCCGCCGGCGTCGATCACGAGGAATGCCGCGACCTGCGGAATGTGCACCATCTCGTCGCGCAGCCGCGGCGCCATGGCCGCCACGCGTGTCGCGCTTGCGTCGCGCGCTGCGTCGCGCAGCACGAGATCCACGCCTTCCAGCGTCGCCGCGCTCTGCTCCGAGAGCAGTGCCGCCAGGTTGGACATCTCGCGCCGCGCCCGCAGCTCGGTGCGCTGCAGATCGGCTTGCACGTCCCAGATAGCGGCGCCGACGTTGATGACGACAAGCAGCACGCCGAGCGCGACGAGCGCCTGCGTGAGGGTGATCCGGGAACTGGCGGAGCGGGCCAGCGCCGTTGCCTTGGGAGCTATGCCGGCGGGCCGACCAGATCGGTCACGGCGCGCAGCAGGTCGGCGCGCTTCACCGGCTTCGCGAGCGCGCGGTCGGCGCCGGCGCCGAGCGCCTGCTCGGCGCTCGTGCCCTCGCCGGAATCGAAGTGTCCGGACACCGCGATCAGGCGCACGCCCGGATGCTGCTTCTTCAGCCGGCCGATCGCGTCGGTGCCGCATGGCCCGGGCATGTACATGTCGGTGACGATCAGCGCCGGGGACTTGCCGCCGAAGAACTGCTCCATCCAGGCGCGGCAGCTGGTGGCCTTGCGCACGCGGTAACCTGCCGCTTCCAGCCAGTCGGCGACGAGGTCGCGCAGGATCGCGTCGTCGTCGATGACGAGGATCTCTGCGGGCTTCGTCGTGGCCTTGGTCGTCACCTATCCATTCGACAGTGCGGGAATTGCCGGTAATTTACACTTTTGCGAGCGCACAATTACAGCTGTAACCGAGCGCCATGGCGGTTTCATAGACTTTGACCCCATGAGCGAAGCCCTTATGAGCCAACCGAACCAGGCTACCCACCCCGCCGCCCAGCCGCACGTGCTGGTGGTGGATGACGATCCGACCATCCGCGAGCTGGTGGCCGAGTACCTCGGCAAGAACGAGCTGCGCATCACTGCGGTGGCCGACGGGCGCGCGATGCAAGTGGTGCTCGCCGAGCAGGTCGTCGACCTCGTGGTTCTGGATCTCAAGCTGCGCAGCGAGGACGGCATGGCCCTCGCACGGCGCATCCGCGACGAATCCGAGATTCCGATCGTCATGCTGACCGGGCGCAGCGAGGAAGCCGATCGCGTCATGGGCCTCGAGCTCGGCGCCGACGACTACCTCACCAAGCCCTTCAGCCCGCGCGAGCTGCTGGCGCGCATCCGCACCGTGCTGCGGCGGCGCCGCTCGGAAGTGCGCCAGGGCAAGCCCGAGGGCATCCGCGCCTTCCGCTTCGACGGCTGGGAGCTCAACCTGAACACGCGCCGGCTGAGCGCGCCCGGCGGCAAGGCCGTGGCGCTCAGCAACGGCGAGTTCAGCCTGCTGGTGGTGCTGCTCGGCGCGCCGCAGCGCATCCTCACGCGCGACCAGCTGCTCGATCTTTCGCGCCTGCACAACGACGAGGTCTTCAACCGCTCGATCGACGTGCAGATCCTGCGCCTGCGCCGCAAGATCGAGAAGGATCCCGCCGAGCCGCGCTATATCCGCACCGAGCGCGGCGCGGGCTACATCTTCGGCGTGCCGGTCGAGACGGTCTACTAGGAAGGTTTCGCCGGTGCGCTCACCGTGATGCCGAACGGGGTCCCGGGTCGGCAAAGGCGCGCCGCTCCGGCGCCTCCCGCATCATGAAGTCTTAACCGCGGCAGTCCTGGGGGCCTGGCGGTTCTTGCTCGCCAGGAGTTCGATCAGGCCCTCGATGCCGCGATTGCGCACTTCTTCGGCAAAGGCACTGCGGTAGGTCGCGACCAGGCTGATGCCTGCCACGCGGATGTCGAACACCTTCCAGCTCGCGCCGGTCTTCTCGAGGTCGTATTCGAGCACGATCGGCTCCGCGCCGGATTGCTTGATGATCGAGCGCACCGTCACCTCGGTGTCGCCCGCCTGGGCGCGTAGCGGCCTGAATTCGATCACCTGGTCGCGGTAGCTCGCGAGGGCGCCGGAGTAGGTGCGCAGCACCAGCGTCTTGAACTCGCGGATGAGCCGCTCCTGCTGCTCCGGGGTGGCGCGCCGCCAGCCCGGGCCCACGGCGATCTGCGTCGCGCGCCTGAAATCGAAATGCGGCAGGATCTTCGCCTCGACCAGCTCGCCGATCTTGCGCGCATCGCCCGCCTGGATCGCCGGGTCCTGCCGGATCGCCGCGATCACCTCGTCGGAGACACCCTTGACGAGCGCGTCAGGCGCAAGCTCCTCGGCAAAGGCGGTCGGCGTCATCAGCGCCCACATCAGAAGCGGCGCGGCTAGCAGCAAGGTTCTGCGGGTTCTGGACATCGTGATCTCCTCTTTTGGGGTGACGGCGGACGAGCCACATGAGCAGGGCGATCAGCGAGCCGCCGGGCAGCAGCAACTCCACCAGCAGATAGGGACCGAAGTCGCGAGCGCCTTGCAGGATGTGTTTCATGCCACGAGCTTCGCCCCGGGAAGTGGCGCGCGCATTTCGAAACGGCCGCTGCCGCGTTACGCGTGTAATGAATCGCGCGGGCGGCTGAAATTACGCCGACAGGCTGGGCAGCGAGACTGGCGGCATGAAGAGCATCCTCGACCGATCGTTCCGCTACGTGCCCAGCCACGCCACCGACATCAGGAAGACCTTCGAGCGCATCCGCGGCGAGCGTCAGACGGCGGAGCGCCCGAAGGCGCCCGCCGTGGTCCATCTCAACCGCGAAAAGAAGTCGGCCTGATCTAGAAGCTGTGGATCATGCCGGCGCCGAAGCCCGTCGGGTCGGCGCCGCGCGCCGGGTCGCGGAATAGCGTCGTCGGCGTGATCGGCGCATTGCCGAAGCTCTGGAAGGCGTTGGCTTCGTTCGAGATGCGCGTCGCGATCGCGTAGAGCTGCGTGCGCTTCGACAGGCTGTAGCCGTAGCGTGCCGAGACCTGCTTCGCCTTGCTATCGGAGAGGTCCGAGAATCCGGCGCCGCTCAGCTTCTCCTGGCCCTTCTGGCCATAGGAGAGCGCCATCGAATGCAGGCCGGACTGGAGCTTTCCCACGGCGTACCAGTTGGTCACCTTGCGCTCGAGGCCGCCCAGGCCGTTGATGTCGTCGGCCTGGTACTTGAGCCGCTCGACGATGCCGCCGAGAGTGAGCGTGTTGCCGAGCAGCGCGTACTGCGCGCCGAGCTTCCAGGCGTCGTCCTTGCCGCTCGAGGCGGCCGCGCCGAGGAGCGTGTTCAGGGCCTGGAAATCCTTGTGGCGCTCGGCCGCTGCCGTGAGGTAAAGCGGTCCCATCTCGTAGGCCGCCGAGCCGGCGTAGAGCGCCGGGCGCAGGTTGGTGCTCTCCGCGACGCCGGTTGTGCTCGAGCCGACGTTGGTGTCGCCCGCGCCGTACGCGAGGCGCCCGCTCAAGCCCTGCCACGCCGGCGTCCAGTACTGGATCACGTTCGATACGCGCCGGTCGAAGCTCGCGCGCTCGGCGAAGCTGCTGCCGCCCTGCCCGGCGGTGATGCTGCCGGTGCTGCCGAGAATCCCGCTGTAGGCGGCGATGCCGGTGTTGCCGGTCGGGTCGATGCGGCTCGTCGTGTACTTGTACGGCGAATCCCACTGCCCGAGCAGCGCCTGTCCCCAGCCGCCCTGCAGCCCGACGCCGGAATTGCGCGAGGCCCAGAAGCCCGACGCCGTGCCGTTGTCGAAGTTGACCGCGTTCTCGATCTGGAAGAAGGCCTTCAGGCCTTGGCCAAGATCCTCGGTGCCGCGCAGGCCGATGTTCGAGCTGTTGCTGGTCACGCGATTGCGGCTCGGGAAGTTGGTGCCCGAAGAGCCGGTCGCCTTGACCGATTCGAAGTCGGCGTTGAGCGTGCCGTAGATCTGCACATTGCTTTGCGCGAGCGCGACAGCGGGCGCCGCGAACAGCGCCATGCAGGCAAGCGTGATGTGTTTCTGCTTCATTGCAATCCTCTCTGTTGGTTGACTCCACAGTCGGAGCGATTGCAGCGTTGCGTGCAGCGGTGTGGGCAGGATTACAAATTTGCGCTCGCGCAATACGCCAGACACCCGCTTTGCAACATCTTCGGCGGCAGCGACAAGATCATTTCAGACGCAACGCGCGCGGCTCGTGCTGCAACCGGCGCGTGATTCGCGCCGCTCAAGCTACGAAGCGCTGTAACCCACTTCCATCAAGAAAGGAAACACCATGAAGCACGCGATTACCGCCGCCCTACTCGCCGCGCTTGCGCTTGCCGGCTGCGCTTCACTCCCTGACAGCGTGCGCGGTCCCTTCGCGCGTGCAGGGCATAGCGTGAGCGACGCGGACGTGCACGCGCCCGCCGGCAGCCCTTTTCCGCAGGCGACCGACGAAGGCAAGTTCTGACGAGTTAGTGCAGCTGCCGGGCGAACGTGCGGCCGCGGAGCAGTTCCGCCGCGTCCGCCCGCTCGGCGACGAGCTCGGCCAGGGCGTCAGCGATGTCGCTGTACAGATCGGGGCCGGCGGTATAGCCGGGCCATGCGCTGATGGCGACGTGGCTGAGGAGCAAGTCCTCCTCGACCACGAAGCCACAGAGCATCGGCAGGCGCCGGAAGAGCGCGTCGATGCGCGTGCGCAGCAGCGTCTCGCCCGGGTCGCGGGTGCTCTGGCCTACACGGCCCTGAGAGGGCTTCATGCCCTCAATGTGCGACAGCGCTATTTCAAGCGCATATCGCCGAGGCGCGTTTTCGTTTCAGTTGCAACGACTCAACGCGCGCCCTTGCGGCCCGCCTCGAACAGGAACCAGGTGCGCCGCTCGGTCTCGTCGATCCACACCTCGATCAGGCTGGCGGTGGCGACGTCGCGGTGCCCGTCGCAGACGTCGTGCGCCTCGCGCAGGCGCGCGGCGAGGTCCTTGTTGTCCTCGCGCAGCTCGGCCAGCATGTCCTGCGGCTCGACGTAGTCGGCGTCGTTGTCGAGCACCCGCTGCGTGCGGCTGATGTGGCCGATGGAGCGCAGCGTGGCCCCGCCCACCTTGCGCACGCGCTCGGCGATCGGGTCAGTCATGGCGTAGAGCTGGTCGGCCTGCTCGTCGAGCAGCAGGTGGTAGTCGCGGAAGTGCGGCCCGCTCATGTGCCAGTGGAAATTCTTGGTCTTCAGGTAGAGCGCGAACACGTCGGCGAGCATCGCGTTCATCGCGCCGGCGATGTCCTTGGTGGCCGCGGCTTTCAAGTCGGTACGGGTGGCGAGCGGTGCCTTGCGCTTGAGCGCGAGGTCGCGAATGCCTTTTTCGACAGGTTTGTTCATGACGTCATCCTTATGGGTAGAGGTGCTTCACGCGCGCAGCGCCGCTTCGACCCCTTGCATCAGGGCCTGCAGCCCGTACGAGACGTCCTGCAGCTTGCCGTTGACGAAGAAAGTGGGCGTCGCGCGCACGCCGCTGAGCCCACCGCTCTCGATGTGCTCGCGCACGCGCTGCAGATAAACGGTGTCGCTCATGTCCGCGTCGTAGCGCACCATGTCGAGCTCGAGGCGCTGGGCGTAGCCGCGCAGCTGATTCGGCTTGAGGTGCGCCTGGTTGTCGAACAAGAGATCGTGCATCGGCCAGAACTTGCCCTGTCCGGCCGCCGTTTCGGCGGCGAGGGCGGCATTCAAGGCGTGCGGATGCACTTCCTCGAGCGGAAAGTGCCGGAACGCGAGCCTCACCCGGCCGGCAAAGCGCTCGAGCAGCCGCTTCACGGCGGGCGCCGCCTGCTTGCAGTTCGGGCACTCGAAGTCGGCGTACTCGACGAGCGTCAGCGGCGCGTGCTCGGAGCCCAGGACGTGATCGGCATGGCTCACGGGAACCGCGAGCTCGAAGGGATGGCGATGGTTCATCGATCGCTGCGCTGACATTATCACCCCGGCTCGCCGGGCAGGTCGAACACCAGCACCTCGGCTGCGCGGCCCTGCCCGAGCTCGACCGGTCCGCTGCCGGTCTTCAGCGCGTCGCCGGCGCCGAGGGCGATGCCGTTCACCGTGAGGCTGCCCCGCGCGACGTGCACGTAGCCCTTGCGGCCGGGCGCGATGTCGAGGCGGCCGCGCTCGGCGCCGTCGAACAGGCCCGCGTGGATGAAAGCATCCTGCTTCATCGACACCGAGCCCTCGCGGGCGTCGGGCGAGGCGATGAGCCGCAGCCGGCCGCGCTTTTCCGCGGCCTCGTAATGCTTCTGCTCGTAGGACGGCGCGATCCCCGCGACGCTCGGCTGGATCCAAATTTGCAGAAAGTGGGTGACAGCAGCCTTGTCATGGTTGTATTCGCTGTGGCGCACGCCGGTTCCCGCGCTCATGCGCTGCACGTCGCCCGGCACGATGCTCGAGGTGTTGCCGATGGAATCCTTGTGGCCGAGCGCGCCTTCGAGCACGTAGGTGATGATCTCCATGTCGCGGTGCCCGTGCGTGCCGAAGCCGCTGCCCGGCTGCACGCGATCCTCGTTGATCACGCGCAAGGGGCCGTATCCCATGTGCGCGGGATCGTGGTAATCGGCGAAGGAGAAGCTGTGGTACGAGTCGAGCCAGCCGTGGTTCTCGTGCCCGCGCTCGCTCGCGCGGCGCAGCACCGGCGCCGTGGTCTGCATCTAATAAATCCCGTTCAAATCTTCCGTCATGACTCTGCGCTTCGCCCATGCCGGCCGCATGTCGGCTTGCGCGCCCTTCGTTACAAGTGAAAGGAGCTCAAGGCTTTGAGGCCGGACGTATCGCTCATGAGAGCGCCAGCACCCGGAATGATGGCGTCGAGCCCGAGGCGGTCCAGCATGCCGCGCACCGTGCAGATCGCGGTCGAGGTCACCGGCAGGCCCAGGCGCTGTTGCGCTTCGTGAATCGCCGGCAGCGACGGCATCTGCACACAGACTGAGAGCACGACGGCATCGACGCCGGTTGTCTCCAGCCGCTTCAGATCGTCGAGCAGCAGCATCGGATCGCGCTCGCCCACGGCGATGTTGTCCTCGATGCGGAAATTGAGGAAATGCTTCACCTCGATGCCTTCGGCCTCGATGTACTTCACCACCGCCTGCGTCAGCGCATCGGAATAGGGCGCCATGAGCGCGATGCGCTTGGCACCGAGATGACGCAAACCTTCGATGAGCGCGCCCGAGGAGGTCATCACCGCCGCCTTGGAACCCAGCCGCCGCGCCTCGGCCTCGAGCTCGGCCTGCGCGGTGCGGTGGTAGCCCGGGCCCATCGCCATGTGCGCGACGAGGCAGGCGGTCGAGGCGACGTCGACCTGCGCATCGGCGAGCTCGGCGATGCAACGCAAGCCTTCCTGGTTCATCGCGGTGAGCTCTTCCTTCGTCACCTTGTGCATGCGCATGCGGCTCGCGTGGAAGGTATAGCGCAGGCCGTGGCGCGCGCCGTGCGCGGCGAGGAGCTGCGGGATCTCGGTTTCCATCGTGATGTTGGAACTCGGCACGATCTGGCCGATGCGGATCGTGCGGCCTGGCGGCGCGGGAAATGGCCTCATGCCGTCTTCTCGGTGGTGGCGGCGCGATAGGCCTCGAGCCGCTCGCGCAGCATGGCGGGAAGCTCGATGCCGCGGCTGCGATCGCCGCGCTTGATCGTAATCGGGGTCATGCGCGCGCGGAAAAGGTCCTTGCCCTGCGGGTCGCGCCCGCGGATGTCCAGGTCGAAGGTGCGGTTGCGGATTTCGGCGACCAGCACGGTCATGTCGAACTCCTCGTCGGGGCGCAAGGAGGCGAAGAATTCGAGCGACAGCGCCTTGCACGGCGTGCCGAAGCCGTGCTCGTCCTTCGCGCCCTGGAACGCGCCCTCGAGCAGGTGGCGCATGAAAAGCTCGAACGCGGAAATGACGTAGTCGGAGAAGCGCGCCGTATAGACCACGCCCGCGGGATCGCATTCGCCCCACTTTACGCGCCGGCGCACGCGGAACGGGGCGAGCTCTAGGACTTGCTCGGTAACGTCGAGCATGATTCGTAGCGTGCCATGAATTGCGGGTGCTGCTCGCGCAGGCGCGCATCGTCCATCCGCCCCGTGCGTGTCATGAAATCGTAGACGAAATCCATCGGCGCCAGCGCCTCCATCTTGTCGGCGAAGCCTTCGTACCACAGGTAGCTCGCGCGCGCCGCCTTGAGAAGCTTCTGCTTGGCCGGCCGCCGCTCGCGCTCGAAGCGCTCGAGGGCCTGCGGCAGCGTGTCGCTCGCCGCGACCGCTTCCCACAGCGCGATCGAATCCTCCATGGCAATGCGGGTGCCCGAGCCGATGGAAAAGTGGGCGCTGTTCAGCGCGTCACCGAGGAGCACGCGGTTCCCCAAATACCAGCGTTCCGTGCCGGCAGCCACGAAGTTGCGCCAGATGGACTTGTTTGAAATGAGCGGCTGCCCCTGGAGCGCGTCGGCGAAGATCTCTTCCATCAAGCGCCGACGCTCGTCATCGGCCATCGCGCCCAGGCCGAGCCGGCTCCAGGTCCGCGCATCGCACTCCGCCACGAAGGTGCCCATGTCATCGCTGTAGGGATAGTAATGGGCGACGAAGTGCCCGCCGCCGTACCGCCGGAAATTGAGCGCCGGCGTGTCGAACCTCGCCCGCGTGCCGTACCAGGCGAACCAGTTGGTCAGCTTCTCGGCGCGCAGGCCGAAGTCGCTGCCATCCGCAGTTCGCAGCATCGAGTTGACGCCGTCCGCGCCGATCACGAGATCGGCCTCCGGGAGGGTTTGCACGCGCGTGGAGAAATGCAGCTCGACGCCCACCTGCTCGCACAGTCCCTTCAGCACCGTAAGGAGCGACAGGCGGCTGATCGCGCCGCCGTAGCCGGTGCTGTCGACCAGGATCGCGTCATCGCCGTGGTGAATCAGCTGATTCTTGTTGCGATGCATGCGGCGGATGAACTGGCGGTAGGACTCGGCATCGGCCTGCTCGAGGCGCTCGAGCCCGCGGTCGGCGAGCACCACGCCGAAGCCGAAAGTCGCATCCGGGGCATTCTGCTCGATCACCGCCACGCGGCTCGCCGGACTCGATTTCTTCAGCAGGTACGCGAAATAGAGGCCCGAGGGACCACCGCCGACGACCACCGCGTGCAACGGCTTCATGGCTCGACAATCCGCAGCGTGTCGCGGTCGAACTGGGCGATGCGGCCCTCAAGCCCGCCGGACAGCGAGCTGTACCAAACCGCGGGCTTGAGGCCGAGCGCCTTGCGCGAGAACACCAGCTCGCCCTCGCCCGCGATGACGTAGTAGCCGCGCGCCGGGCCGCTGACGCCGATCTCTGTGCGCCGCGCGCCGTCGATGATCGGCCTGAACTCCGGCACGTCGAGAACGTAGACCTTGACCATTACGCCGCCTTGCGCTGCAGGGCGCCTTTGCGCTGCCACACCGATTCGATGCTCTTGAATGGCGCCCCACCGGAGCGCGCCTCGGTTTCCGCGGCGATCGCCGCCTCGAGCGTCATGCCCGCGTCGCGCTCGTCGAGGCTCGTCATGTCGCGCAGCTGCCGGCCGATCTCGATCAGGTAGCCGTTGGGGTCGCGAAAGTAGATCGATTCGATGAGCTCGTGCTGGACGTGCATCTCGACCTTGACACCGCGGTTCTCGAGGAACGCTTTCCATTCGAGCAGTTGCGCCTCGGAATCGACTTGCCACGCCGTGTGCACCGAGTCGCAGTCCCACTGCGGCTTGTGGAGCAGGTAATCGGGCTGCGCGGCGCCGATGTAATAGAAGAAGGCGATGGTGCTGCCCTGCCCGCTATCGAAGAAGAAATGCAGGAAGTCCGGATGACCTTCGGGTCCCCAGCCCTTCGCGGAGATCGCATGCACCAGCTTGAGCCCGAGGCGGTCGCGGTAGAACTCGACGGTTTCGCGCAGCTTCCACGTCGGGCGCGCGGTATGGTGCACGCCTCGCAGTTCCGGTTTCATGGTGATTCCTTGGAAAAGGACTGCGCCATGCGGCGCAATTCGGCCTTGTCGGGCTTGCCCACCTTGGTCGCGGGAAGACTGTCCATGACTTCGACGCGCTCGGGCCACTTGTACTTGGCGAAGCCGAGCGTCTCGAGATGCTGCGCAAATTGCGCCACGCCGACGTCGGCCGCGGAAAACCCGGCGCGCAGGCTGACGAACGCGCAGATGCGCTCGCCAAGGTTCTGATCGGGCATGCCGACGACACCGACCTCGGCCACGGCCTTGTGGTCGGCGAGCGCGTATTCGACCTCTTCGCAGTTCACCTTCTCGCCGCCGCGGTCGACCACGTCCTTCAGCCGGCCCTCGAACACGTAATACGTTGCGCCGCCGATCACGCGTGCGGACATCAGGTCGCCCGAGCGGTAGAAGCCATCCTTGGTGAATGCTTGCTGGTTGCGCTCCGCGGCATCGTAGTAGCCGTGGATCGTGTAAGGCCCCTTGATCGCAAGCTCGCCGACCTCGCCGAGCTTCACCTCTTGCTCGGTGCCTGGCTTGAGCAGACGGACCTGGTCGAGCTCGCACACCGGCTTGCCCACCGTCTGCTCGCGCGCCTCCAGCGGGTCGGACTCGCGCGTGAACATGATCAGGCCTTCGGCCATGCCGAAGATGTGGCAGCCGGGCACGCCGAGCGCTTCGCGCGCGAATTTGGCAGCGTTGATGGACCATACGCCGCGCACGCGGTCGAGCTTCATTCCCGATTCGTCGATTGCCGCCTTCAGCTTGAGGAGCGCCTGCTTGACGCCGGCGGCGAGCCAGGTCGGCTGGCATTCGCGCAGCATCTGGATCATGGCCTCGGGCGTGACTTGCGGCGTAACCGCGAAGGCGGCACCCACCAGCAGGATCGGCCCCCATGCGCACGCCATGCTCGCGTTGTGGATCATCGGCAGCGGCATGTACATGACGTCGTCGCGCCGGTAATCCATGTAGCGTGCGACGGCACGCATGTTGAACAGGTATTCGTTGTGAAAGCGCGGGATCAGCTTCGGCACGCCGGTGGTGCCGCCAGAGAGCTGGAACACGGCCGCCTGGAAAGGATCGCCCGGCACGTCCTGCAGCCGCCGCCGGGCCTGCGCCGGATCCTCCTTTTGCATCAGATCCTCGAGGCGCGCGACGCCGCCGCGCGCGCTGCCCCGCGAAGAGAGGACGACGTGCATGCTGGGAATACGTTGCTTGAGCTCGCTCGCGAAGGCGACGAGATCGAACTTGTCGTCGCCCTGCACGATGTGCCCGCGCGCCTGCGCATGACGCGCGAGGTAACCGATCTCGTTCTCGCGATGCGCCGCCAGCGTGCAGACCGGAATCAGCCCGGCTTTGAGGCAGCCGATGAAAGCGATCAGGAGCTCGGGGGAATTGCCGAGCTGGAATATCACCCGGTCGAGCGGCTCGAGCCCCAGGCGCAGCAGCGCGGCGCCGGCGCGGTCGCTCAGCTCGTCGAGCTCGCGATAGCTGAGCTTTCCCTCCGGGCCGCAAATCGCCGTGCGACTGGCGTTGGCCCGGAAGGAATCGGCGAAGGCCTCGGCCAGGGTTTCGCCCCCGAGCAGGCCGGCCTCGACATAGCGGCGCAGATCCGCCTGCGGCGGGTAGACGACGCCGGTGAGGGGCTGCCGGATGCCGATGACGTGGGCGACGGAACTCATTGCGGCTCGATCTTCGCTTCTTTCACCACCTTCGCGAAGCGGCGCTGCTCGTCGGCGACGAATTTCGCAAAGTCTTCGACGGTCCCCGGCATCGGATAGACGCCGAGCTCGCGCAGGCGCTCGACGAGCGCCGGCTCCGCCAGCGCCTTGTTCACGTCGCTGTTCATGCGCTGCACGATCGCTGCCGGCGTCGCCTTCGGGGCGGCTATGCCGAACCAGCCCATGACTTTGAGGCCGGGCACGCTGTCCTTCGCGAGCGGGATCGACTCGAGGCCGGGCAGGATTTCGGGCGAAGTGATGGCAATCGCCTTGAGCTTGCCGCTCTTCACATGGGGCAGCAAAGGCGTGATCCCGTCCACCACCAGGGCGGTGTCGCCGCTGATCGTCGAGGTCATGGCGGGAATGGTGCCGCCGAACGCGACGTTGTAGAAGCTAATGCCCGCAAGCTGGTTCAGCATCTCGATCGTCAGGTAGGGAAGCGATCCGTACTGCGGGTTGGCGAAGTTGATCTTTCCCGGCTGCGCCCGCGCGGCCTGTAACACTTCCGAGAGCGTGCTGGGGGGAAATTTCGCGTTCGCCGCGATCAGCATCGGCGTGCCGCCGACGCGCGCCACCGGAGCGAAATCGCGCTCGACGTCGTAGCCGACGTTCTTCATTGTCAGCGGCACGGTGGTGAACGCGAATGCCGGCGCGAACACGAACGTGTAGCCGTCGGCAGGCGCTTTTGCGGCGGCCTGCATGCCGATCGCGCCGTTGGCGCCCGGGCGGTTGTCGGTCAGCACCTGGTTGCCCCATTCCTTGCTGAGCCGTTCGCTGACCAGCCGCGCGATGATGTCGGGCGCGGTGCCGGGTGGCATCGGCATGATGAAGCGCACCTGCTTGGTGGGCCACTGCTGGGCGTGCGCGAAGGCGCTGACAGCGGCAAGGGCTATGCCGGCGGCGTAGCGGGTGAAACGGGTCATGGACGGCTCCTCAAGAAGTCCTGGATGGCTTGGCCGGCGGCGAGCTGTCCCGAGGCATCGCCTTCGGTGAGCGGCTGGCCGTGGTGGTTGCCGCGGATGCTGCGGCGTGATTTGCGGCTGGTGCGCAGGCTGGTGAAGATCGCCGCCGCGTCCGGCGGAAAGACGGTGTTGTCGCCTGTGTAGTCGATCATCAGCGTCGGCTGCTCGATGGCGCTGCCGCATTTCTCGAACGCGGCGTTCGAGGAGAGGCCGGACCACGTCGACAGCCAGCTTTCCGCGGTGCACGAGCGGGCGAAGCCGATGCTGCCGAAGTTGGAGGCGATCGGATCGTTGCCCCAGACCGTGCCCCACTTGCGATCGGACGGATCGAGGCTCAGGTCGAAGCAGCGCGGGTCGGCATCGGTGCGCCATACCTGGAAAATCGGCGTGTGCGCGCCGCGGATCCTGGTCTGCTCGTCGGCGCCCTCTTTCGCGGCACCGCGCGCACGCAGCCGCTCTTCGATGCTCGCCCTGGCGCTCGCATCGATACGCGCCACGCGCTCGCGCTGCGCCTGGCGGTAGCGCTCGATGAACTGCGGCGCATAGCGCGCGCTTTCGGGTGGCCGCCGAAAGCCGTTTTCCTTGCTGAACGCGAAGAGCGACGCATCCATCGCAAGCGCATCCGCCTCGTCGGTAACCGACGGGTCGATGCAGCTCTGCAAGAGCTTGCCCGGCCCCAGGTGCGGCGCCACCAGGATCAGCCGCTCGGCGAGCGGCAGGTTGGCCTCGGCGAGCTTGGTCGGCCGCCCGCCCGGCGTCTTCGCAATGCGCTGCGCGGCCTCGGCGCCTGATTGCTGGATGTACAGCGCGAAGAGCGCCGCCCCGCCGGAGTTGCCCAGCAGCGTCAAGTGCTCGAAGCCCGCGCTGCGCAGGAAGTTGAGGCCCGCGGCCACGTCGAAGAGCGCGATCTCGTGCTCGAGGCGCACGTCGTTGCCGACGCTGCGCGAACCCTGCACCCAGCAGGCCGAGCCCGCCATCAGGACATCGGGCACGAGGTAATGCGTGGCGATCAGCTCGCGCGGGTGCATCAGGCTCACCACGCTCTTTTCGCCGCCGCGCGCGTAGAGAAAGCCGGTGATCTGCGCGCCGTCCTGCGTAGCGACGGTGTGGACCGAAGTCCTCAGGTCGGCGGGCAGCCGCCCAGGCGTCCAGGATGCGCCACGCAGTCCTGCCGTGGCCTTCTTCGGGTCTGCGGTGCGCTGCGCGGCGACTTGCATGAGTCCTCCGGGTTAATTGATAGGGATGTTAATTAATATTGTCACCCCTGTCAATTGTTTTGATCTGAGTTAAGATACGGCCTCGAGATGCATGCCAAACTGAACCGGCCGGGGGGCCGCAAGCGCAGGAATCCGGGGCGCCCGGCCGCCAGCGCGCAGCACGCGCCGCTCAGCAAGGAAGCCATCGTCGCCAAGGGGTTGGAGCTTTGCCGGGGCGTGCCGCTGCAGGACCTGTCGGTGGTGCGCATGGCGCGCGAGCTGGGCGTGACCCCGGCGCTGATCCATTACTACCTGGGCGGACGCGAGGCCCTCACCTCGGGCGTGATGAATGCGTACTACCGTGAGCTCGCCGAGGCATTACCGCAGGCGAGCGGCGACTGGCAGGCCGATGTCGCCGCCGTGATGCGGCAGATCTACGACAAGCAGGTCAAGTACGCCGGAATCGCCGCTTACATAATGATGCACAACCGCTACCGCCTGTTCCAGGACGTCGGACCCGGTGAACCCGACTATGGCGTGGTGTACTTCGACCGGCTCTCAGGCTGCGTGCGCGAGGCCGGCATGGACGCCTCCGCCACGGCGATGTTCGTGCACCTGCTGCTGCAGCACGTGCTCGCCAGCGCTTATCAGCAGACCAGCCGGCAGCTGCCGGGGGACCACCACGCGTTCCTTCTATCGCGGCTGGAGCGCGTCGACCCGCGCGAGCGCCCCAATTTGCACTTCGTCCTAGAAGCGTTCTCCAGCCTCGATGGCGGCGCCGCCTTCGAGGCCGGGCTCGCGCTGCTGCTCGACGGCATCGCGGCCGCCAGACTGACGCGCCGCGAGAAGAAAACGGCTCGGCGCTGAGCCGACTTAGGCCAGGTAGTCGGCTATCTTGGTGCGCATCTCGTCGGGAATCGGCAGCGGGCGGAAGGTATCCAGCGAAACCATCGCCACCTTGTGGCGCGCGCGGAATTTTTCCTCGCCAGCAACGCTGCCGTGGATCACGAACTCGATCGAGGAGCGGCCGAGCTTGGCGATGGCGAGCTCGAGCCGCAGCGTGTCGCCGAGGTGCGCCGGCCGCAAGAACTCGCAGCCGGTATTGACGATCGGAAAGCCGACGCGGCGCTCGAGGTGCATCTCCTGGAACGGCAGGCCGATCGCCTCACGGAACCAGTCCTCGACCACGCCACCGATCATGTCGAAGAAGTTGACGAAGTAGACGATGCCCGCCGGGTCGCAGTGCGAGAACCGGATCAGCCGCTCTCTGGTAAACGTCACTAAACGATGCGGTTGAACCAGGCGAGCGAAAGGAGCCCGCCCGCGAGCACCAGCAGCGCCGCGGCGGCGGAGAAGAAGGCGCCGATCTCGGTTTTCTTTGTCTCCATCACCAGGCGCGAGTTCATCGTCTGGTAGATCTTCTTCAGGTCGACCGCGTTGCCGGCATAGAAATATTCGCCGCGCGTGAGGTCGGCGATCGAGCGCAGCGTCTCCTCGTCCAGGCGCACGTGCATCGACCAGCCGTCGAAGCCGACGATCTTGCCCTCCGGCGTGCCGACGCCGACGGTGAAGATGCGCACGCCCCGCTCCGCCGCCAGGCGCGCCGCCATCACCGAGTCCGGGCCGGTGGTGCGCTGCCCGTCGGTGAGCAGGATGATCACCGCGGAGCCATAGGAGCCGGGCGGCACCGGCTTGAAGTTGGCCGGGGGCTTGCGCTTGGTCTCGGCGCCATAGCTGAAGGTCGAGACGTCGTAGCCGCCGTCGGGGAAGAGCGTGGCGAGGGACACGATGATGGCGCTGCCGATCGCGGTGGCGCGCTGCAGCTGGAAGCGGTCGATGGCGGCGTACAGGTCTTCCTTGTTCTTCGTCGGCGCCTGCGCCACCGTGGCGGTGCCAGCGAAGGCGACGATGCCGATCCTCACGCTGTCGGGCTGGTCGGCGATGAAGGCCTTGGCGGCGGCCTGCGCCGCGGCGAGGCGGTTCGGCTCGACGTCGCTCGCGCGCATGCTGCCCGAGACATCCATCGCCATGATCACGGTCTCGTGCTGCGCAGGCAGCGTCATCACCGCGCTCGGGCGGGCGATCGCCACGATCAGCGCGGCGAGCGCCGCGCCGAGCAGCAGCGGCGGCAGGTGCCGGCGCCAGCTCGCGCCGCTCATCGCGTCCTTGAGGAGCGTCAGGCTCGAATAGCGCACGGCGAACTTCTTTTTCCGCCGCAGCACGTAGACGTAGAGCACCGCGAGCAGCGGCAGCGCGGCGGCGAGCCAGAGGAACTCAGGCCACTGGAAGGTCATGCGCCCTCACAATGCGCTTGCGCTTGCGCAGGTCGGCGAAGCGCAGCACCGTGTCGACGAGCTCGGCGCCGGTCGAGAGCTCGAGCGCATCGACGCCCGAATCGCGCAGCGCGCCGCGCACCGCGGCCTCGCGCTTTTCGGCCGCGTCCATGAAGCGCTGGCGAAAGCTGCCGTCGTGCGTGTCGACGAACACCTGCTCGCCGGTCTCGGCGTCCTGGAACACGAGCAATCCCAGGTCGGGCAGCTCGCTTTCGAGCGGATCCTGCAGCCGCACCGCGACGACTTCGTGCCGCTGGGCGAGCTGGGTGAGCGGCCGCTCCCAGCCCGGCGCGCTGATGAAGTCCGAGACGATGAACAAGAGCGAGCGCCGGTGGATGAAGTTGAAGGCGCTCTTCAAGAGCGCGTCGAGCTGCGTGCCCTTGCCTTCGGGCAGCGGCGGGCGCTGCGCCATGGCGTGCAGGATGGCGAGCACCTGGCGCCGGCCGGTGCGCGGCGCGATCACCCGGTCGACCTCAAGCCCGTAGAAGATCGCGCCGACGCGGTTGCCGTGGCGCGTAAGCAGCCGCGCCAGCAGCGCGACGAAATCGGCCGAGAGCGCGCGCTTCTGCACGTCCTGCGAGCCGAAGTCGATCGAGCGCGAAAGGTCGAGCAGGAACCAGGCGGTGATCTCGCGATCCTCGTGGTA
>DASXRW010000004.1:0-12607 GCA_036506355.1 Burkholderiales bacterium | reverse complement strand
ATCGCGTTTTTCTTCGGCCTCGCGCTGATCATCGAGGTGGGGCTGATCGTCGCCTTCGGCGTCGACCAGCGCATGGTCGACGCGCCGTACATCGGCAAGAGCCTCGCCTTCTCCGACGTTCGCATTCCGATGCGCATGCTGGTGGCTTTCGGCGTCGCCATCGTTCTCACGGTTGCGCTCACGCTGTACATGTCGAAGACCTTCACCGGACGCGCCATCAAGGCGGTGGCGCAGGACGAGCCGGCGCTGCGCCTGATGGGTGCCAACCCGGTGCGCATCAAGCAATGGGCCTTCGGCATCGCCACCGCTGCGAGCGCGCTCGCCGGCGCGATGCTGATCATCGTCGGGCCGGTCGAGCCGGGCATGGACCGCGTCTACATCGGCCGCACCTTCGCGGTCGTGGTGCTCGCGGGCCTGGGCAGCATGACCGGCACGGTGGTGGCCGGGCTGATCCTCGGCATCTCCGAATCGATCGTGCTGATGCACCCGGGCCTGGGGGCGTCGTGGGCGCCGGCAGTGTCGTTCATGCTGCTGCTGCTCATGCTCGGCGTGCGCCCCCAGGGGCTGTTCGGCAGATGAAGTTCTGGATCGGCGCCGCGATCGTGCTCATCGGCCTGGCGGCGATGACCGCGGCGTTGCGGTACGAGTACTTTTTCTTCGCCGGCTACACGGTGCTGATGTTCGTAGTGCTCGCCACGGCGTGGAACATCCTCGGCGGCTACGCCGGCTACGTCAACTTCGGCACGCCCGCGTTCTTCGGCCTGGGCGCCTACACCGCCGCGGTGCTCTACAAGGCGACCGCCGCGCCGCTCGCGCTGCAGATCGCCGCCGCGGCGCTGATGGCCGGGCTGCTCGGCTTCGGCGCCGGGATGCTGACGCTGCGACTGCGCGGGATCTTCTTCGCCATCGCCACCATCGCGGTGACGGTCATCATGGAGACGGTATTCATCAACTGGCGCTACGCCGGCGGCGCCACCGGGTTGCAACTCCTGCGCCCGCCGCCGACCGCGCCCTTCGAGTCGTACATCAAGATGCTCTTCATGGTCATGGCGCTGACCGCGGTGGTCTCCGTGGCGGTCGCGCGCTACATCGAGCGCTCCTGGATCGGCCGCGGCCTGCGCGCCATCCGCGACAGCGAGGAGGCGGCCGAGGCGAACGGCGTGCCGACCCTCAGGCTGAAGCTTTTCGCCTGCACGATCTCCGGGGCGCTGATGGGCGCTGCCGGCGCGCCGATGCCGATGTATCTCAGCTTCATCGAGCCGCCTTCGACCTTCAACCTCAACTATGCGATCGGCGCGCTGGCGAGCCCCATCATCGGCGGCACGGGGACGTGGCTCGGGCCCGTGATCGGCGCCGTGCTGCTGAGCTC
Source organism: Burkholderiales bacterium (assembly GCA_036506355.1). Classification (GTDB taxonomy): domain Bacteria; phylum Pseudomonadota; class Gammaproteobacteria; order Burkholderiales; family SG8-39; genus SCGC-AG-212-J23. Next base: position 11,238 of record DASXRW010000004.1, on the reverse strand, counting down.
CTTGCAGCAGATCGTCACCGTCACCATCTCCAACGAGATCAACGTGCTCTTGGTCGGCGTGCTCCTGGTGGTCTTCATCGTCGCCGCACCGGACGGGATCATCGGGCTCTACCGGAAAATCTTCACCCGGCGATGAGCACGCTCCTCAGGATCGATGGGCTGTCGAAGAGCTTCGGCGGCTTCGCCGCGCTCACGCAGGTCAGCCTCGACGTGGCGCAGGGCGAGCGCTTCGGGCTCATCGGGCCGAACGGCTCGGGCAAGACCACGCTGATCAACTGCGTGTCGGGCCTCTTGCGCAACGACGCCGGCTCGATCCGCTTCGAGGACGAGGAGATTTCGTCGCTTCCCGCGTATGTGCGCGCGCGCAAGGGCATTGCGCGCAGCTTCCAGGTGCCGCGGCCGTTCCACAGCATGACGGTGCTCGAGAACCTGCTCGTGCCTTCGGCCTATGTCGTGCACCTGAAGGACGCCGAGGGCGAGTCCACGGCCATGGAGATCCTGAAGACCATCGGCCTCGCCGGCAAGGCGCAGGCCTTTGCGAGCCAGCTCTCGCAGGTCGAGCTGCGCAAGCTCGAGCTCGCGCGCGCCATGGCGGCGCGCCCGCGCCTGCTGATCTCCGACGAGGCGATGGCCGGGCTCTCGGGCAGCGAGGTCGACGAGGTGCTCGCCATCCTCTTCAAGCTGAACGAGTCGGGCATCACCATCATCATGATCGAGCACATCATGCAGGCGGTGATGCGCTTCTCGCAGCGTGTGATCTGCCTCGACGCCGGCAGGATCATCTGCGAAGGCACGCCGGCCTCCATCGTGCAGAATTCCGAAGTGCAGAAAGCCTATCTTGGCGCTTGAGCTCGCCATCCGCGATGTCGAGGCCGGATACGCGGCGGTGCGCGCGCTGCATGGCGTTTCCATCACCGTTGCTGCCGGCTCGACGGTGGCGCTGCTCGGCACCAACGGCAACGGCAAGAGCACGCTGATGAAGTGCGTGATGGGCATGGTGCGGCCCACCAAAGGCTCGGTGCTCCTCACCATCGACGGCGTAGTGCATGACCTGACCCGCCTTTCCACCGAGCAGATCGTGAACCTCGGCGTCGCCATGGTGCCGGAGGGCCGGCGCCTGTTTCCGAAGCTCACGGTCGAGGAGAACCTGCTGCTTGGCGCGTTCCGGCCGCTCGCCCGCGGCGAGATCGCGAAGAACCGCGCCTTCTGCTTCGAGATCTTCCCGGTGCTCGCCGAGCGGCGCCGCCAGCTCGCGGGCTCCATGTCGGGCGGCCAGCAGCAGATGCTCGCGATCGCGCGCGCGCTCATGTCGGCGCCGAAGCTCCTCCTGGTGGATGAGCCCTCGGTCGGCCTAGCGCCGATCCTGGTGTCGCACACGATCAGCAAGATCAAGGAGCTGAAGGAGCGCTACGGCCTCACCGTGCTGATGGCCGAGCAGAACTTCCACCAGGCGATCCGCATCGCCGACCGCGGCTACATCATCGTGCACGGCGAGATCGTGTTCCAGGGCGGCGTCAAGGCGCTCGAGCAGAACGAGCTCGTGCGTAGCTACTACCTCGGTACATGAACGTCAGGGACGTGCCCATCGGCATGTACGGCGCGGTGATGGGCCTCGCCGGGCTCGGCCTGTCCGCGCGTGCCGCGGCGCCGGTGCTGCCCGGATACGTGCGTGCGCCGGCTTACGTCACCGAGCCATGGGTGGCGCTCGGCGTCATCGCCTTTCTCATCCTGCTGCCGCTGTATGCGGCGAAACTGGTGCGCTATCCGGCCGCGGTGCGCGAGGAATTCACCAATCCCGTGCAGCTCGGCTTCTGCGGCGCGCTGCCGGTGGGCATGTTCCTCGTCGGCGGCGGGCTCGCGCCGTATTGGTTTTCTCTGGGAAATGCCATCTGGTGGCTCGGCTTCGCGCTGCTGCTCTGCTTTCAGGTCTGGGCGCTCATGCGCTGGCTCTCGGGCAGCATCGACCTCGCGCACATCAACGCGGGCTGGCTGATCATCATGGTGGGCGGGATCGTCGCGCCGGGCCCGGGCATCGCCCTCGGCCATGCCGAGGCCTCGCGCTTCATCTTCGGCGTCTCGGCCGCGGCGGCACCGATCCTGATGGCGCTGCTCTTCTACCGCGCGATCATCGGCGTGCCGCTGCCGGAGCGGCTGCGGCCGAGCTGGTTCGTGCTGCTCGTGCCGCCCTCGCTCATCTATGCCAACGGCGTCGCGCTCTATCCGGGCGCCGAATTTCTCGAGCCGCTGTACTTCTTCGGCGTGGTGCTCGCGGTCGCCCTGCTGCTCGTATCGCGCAACTTCCTGCGCTGGCCCTTCGGTCCGCCGTGGTGGGCCTTCACCTTTCCGCTCGACGCGCTCGCCTATGCCGCTGCGCGGTACGCGCAGGACCATCCGGCCCCGCTTTGGCGCGCGCTCGCTGCCATCACGCTCCTCCTGGCGGCAGCTTTCGTCGTCCTCGCACTGCTGAAATCCCTCGCCGCGCTGCGCCGCAGCCGGTAAAAACTACAGCCCCTGCAAAAACGCTGGATTGTTTCGCGATGCATTGCGAAAATGCGCCCCAAGGGAGAAGCAGCATGTCCGGGGAGGGAGAGCAGGGCGAGTTCCTGCCGCTGTCGGTCGCGGCCGCGATCGCTTATGGCAGCCTGGTGCCGGCGCACAAGGCGGCGCACGACCGGGCCGAGCTAGACGAGCATCTCGATCTCGTCGCCGCGGCGCTCTCGAGCATCGTGCCGCTTTTCTCGGCGATCAACGCGCACGAACCGGAAATGCTGCCACCGGAGCACGTGGCGCGCGGCAACTTCCGCCAGGGCGCGCAGATTCTCGAGCTGCCCGGCGGCGCAGAAGCCGTGTCCGGCCTGCGCGTGCGCAACGTCGATCTCTTCCTCGCGATCGAGCAGCTACGCCTTCGCCCGCTGTTTCGGGCGAACTGAGCTCTTCGCCGCGAACTCTTCGCAACGCTGCATCGCCGCCGGCGTGAACTCGGCCTGCGGCTGGTTGCCGCCGATGATGAACATCAAGAGATGCTCCTTGCCCGGCTCGTCGTAGGTCACGTTCATGAAGCGGCGCGCGACGCCGACCGGGAAGGAGATCACGTCGTAGGGATCGAGGTCGACCGACTCCATGGCCTCGCCCTCGTTCCATTCGCAGCGCCAGCGCCCCGTCATCGCGATGAAGGTCTCGTTCGTGTCATGGTTGTGCATCAGCGGGCCCGTGCCCGGTTTCGCCTTGCAGTAGCCGAGGTTGAAGCCTTCGGCGATCGAGATCGCCGGCATCGCGGAGGCGTCGGCGCCGACCGGCGAGGTGGTGGCGGCGTTGTCCGACATCGGCGGCTGAAAGCCGATCACTGCGTAGAGCTTGCGTCTGCACTCGGGCAGCGGGCTGTCGGGCAGCCCGCCGTCGGAGCCCTTGAGCTTCTTGAAGCGCGCCACGCGCTTCATCATCGCGTCGCGCGACCAGCTGCGGATCCTTCTCCAGTCATCCATGGCAAGTCCTCCTTCGGCATTATGTCAGGCGCGGCGTATAGTCCTCGGCAAAGGGAGGTCGTGTGAGGCTGCGTTCGCACCTCATCGTGCTCGTGCTCGCCGCAGTCGCGCCGCTGCTCGCCTTTGCGGTCTTCATCGTCGTGCAGGACCTCAAGCAGCAGCGCGAGATCCTGGACCGCGGCATGCGAGATACGGTGCGCGCGCTCTCGTCGGCTATCGACGGCGAGGTCAACACATCCCTGGCGCTCCTCGAAACGCTGGCAGCCGCGGCGGCGCTCGACGGAGGCGACCTGAAGACTTTCCATCAGATTTGCGTAAGGGCCATGCAGGCGCGCAAAGGCGCCTACGTCACCCTATTCGACGTCTCGGGCAAGCCGCGCGTCAATTCGAGCCGGCCGTTCGGAGCGGCGCTGCCCAATCCGCTGCGGGGTACCCGTCCGCCGGGCGCCGATCTACGCTATCCCAACGTGCCGCTCGGCGGTGGAGACCCGGTGAAGCAGGTCTTGGAGACGGGCCGGCCGGTGGTGTCGGATCTCTTCATCTCGCTCGTCACCGCGGGACCAAGGATTGGTCTCGACATTCCCGTCGTGCGGCAAGGTCGCGTGCGTTACGTGCTCGAAATGTCGATCGACGCGGAGGAGTTCGCGCGCCTGCTGGTCGAGCAGCGCCCGCCCGCCGATTCGCTGCTCGCCCTGGTGGACCGCAAGGGCCTGGTGATCGCCCGCAACGTCGATTCCGCGCGGCGCGTCGGCACGCCGCTGGGCGCGAGCCTCGCCGCGCACGCCGCGGAGCCGGAAGGCGGCTCACGCGTCGGCCGCACGGCCGAAGGCGTGGACGTGTACCACGTATTCGCTCGCTCGCGGCTCACGGGCTGGACGACTTCCTTGAGCATGCCGAAGTCCGATGCCCTTGCCTCCCTGACCGAAGCGTTGGCGCTTCTTGCCGGCGGCGCGGCGATCGCCGTTCTCCTCGGCCTCCTGGCGGCGCTCGTCATCGGCAAGCGCATCTCCGTGCCGATCTCGTCGCTCGCCGTTTCGGCCGACTCACTGGCACGCGGCGAACGCGCGCAACTGGACGTTTCGGCCGTGCGCGAACTGGAGGAGCTGCACCGCGCGCTCGTCACCGCCGGCATGGAAGTGCGCGAAGGCGTGGCGGAGCGCGAGCGGCGCCGGCTCGCCGAAGCGAAAGAGGCTGAAGCGCATGCTGCCGCGCGTGCCAAGGACGAGTTCCTGGCGGTCCTGAGTCACGAGCTGCGCAATCCGCTCGCCGCCCTGAGCTCGGCCGCGCACGTGCTGAAGATGGCAGACCCGGCAAGTGAGACCGCGGTCAAGGCGCGCCGCGTTGTCGAGCGCCAGACGAAGCACATGTCGCGGCTCGTCGGCGACCTGCTCGACGTCAGCCGCATCGCAGTCGGCAAGCTCGCCCTCGATCGCGAGCGCTTCGACCTCGGCGAAGCAGTCGGGAGGCTCGCCAGCGTTTGGCGCGCCTCAGGGCGCTTCGAACGCCACGAGGTCTCCTTGGAGACGACGCCCGTATGGGTGGACGCGGATAGGGCGCGAGTGGAGCAGATCGTCGCCAACCTGCTCGACAACGCCTTGAAGTTCACACCCGCCGGCAAGGCGGTGAAGCTGAGCGTGAAGGAAGAGGACGGCGCAGCGGTGCTGCGCGTCGCCGATCAAGGCAGGGGAATCAGCGCCGAAGCCGCAGGACGAATCTTCGATCTTTTCGTCCAGGAGGGTCAGGACGGCGAGGGCGGGCTCGGCATCGGGCTTGCGCTCGTGAAGCGGCTTGCCGAGATGCACGGCGGCTCGGTGTCGGTGGCCGGCGCGGACGGCGGCGGCTCGGTGTTCACCGTCCGTCTGCCGAGCGCTCCGCAGCCCGCAGTGCAAGAGCCGGCCGGCGCAAGCCGCCCGCGCGGCGCGCGCTCGGTGCTGATCGTCGAGGACAACGACGATGCGCGCCAGATGCTCGCGGAGGAGCTCGCCCTCGATGGTCACGAGGTGCGCGTCGCGCGCGACGGCAGCAGCGGCCTCGCGCTCGCCGGCGAGGCGCAGCCCGACATCGCGCTGATCGATATCGGCCTGCCCGACATGGACGGCTATGAGGTGGCGCGGCGGCTGCGCGCCGCACACAACGGACAGCGGATCGGACTCGTCGCACTTACCGGATTCGGCCAGCCCGACGACCAGCGCCGCGCCATCGACGCGGGCTTCGACGCGCATATCGTCAAACCGGTGACCGCGGAGCGCCTGAAGCAGGTGCTCGCGGAGCTGCGATGATCCTCCTGGTCGAAGACGACGCCGACCAGCGCCTCGCGCTCAAGCTCGCGCTGGAACTCGCGGGCTACTCCGTGCGCGAGGCGGCGCACGGCGGCGAGGCGCTTGCACTGCAGCGCGAGCGTGCCTCGCCCGTGCTGATCACGGACATCTTCATGCCCGAGAGCGACGGCTTCGAGGCGATCGCGGCCTTTCGGCGCGAATTCCCGGAGACCAAGATCATCGCGGTGTCGGGCGGCGGGCAGCGCGCCAAGCAGGACTACCTCGCCTCGGCCAAGCTGATGGGAGTCGACGCGACGCTGCAGAAACCTTTCGACATCGAGGCGCTTCTCGATACGCTGCGCGCGCTGAACGCGGGCTAAATCGGGATCAGGCTCCTGCGCGCGGCATCGATCAGGGCCTGAGCGCGCCGTTGCACCTCCGAATGCGGAACAGTGCCAAGCCGTTTTGCTTCTGAATCAGCAGCACGGCTTTCATGAACTTCCTGTTCGCAAAAGTCGAATCCGTCCCGCAGGACAAAGCGCAGGATGTCGCTGGGACTCCGGCCGGCCTCTCGAGCCAGCCTTTTCAAGCGTCGCTGCTGTGCGGGAGTGAGCGCCAAAGGTCGCAAAGTCAGTCCTTAACGATGCCCAACGATTCACAGAGCTCCGGTGATCAACGCCGGATCCCGGCCATCGCTTCGAGCACGGCGCACACCGCAGCCGTGTCCTCCTTGGCGTGGCCCTGCGCCATCGCCGCGTTGTAGATCGTTGCGGAGGTGTTGAAGAGCGGCGTCGGTACGCCGAGCTGCGTGGCGAATTCGCCGATGATCTTCATGTCCTTCTGGAAGAGCTGCACGCTGATCGTGGCGTCGCCGTAGCTGTTCGCGACCATCTGCGGGCCGCGCACCTGGAACATGCGCGAGGCGCCGGCGCTGTTCGCCATCACCTCGTAGATGGTCTTGGGGTCGAGGCCTGCTTTCATGCCGAGCACAAACGCCTCGGCCGTGGAGACGTTGTGGATCGCGACCAGCAGATTCGCAACGAACTTCATCCTGCTGCCGTTGCCGAACTCGCCGAGAAAATAGTGCGCGCGCGAGAATCCCGGCAGGTACGGCTCGGTCTTGCGGAACGCCGCCTCGTCGCCGCTCACGAAGACCACCAGGTCCTTGGCGCGCGCCTGGGCGCCGGTGCCCGAAAGCGGGCAGTCGAGCAGCACAATGCCTTTCTTCGCCAGCGTGTCGCGCGCGCGCTCCTTGTCGGGGATCGGCAGGGTGCTGGTTTCCATCACCACGCGGCCTTTGCCGTGCAGCTCATCGGCGACCGTGTGCAGCGCCTCGGCGCTCGGCAGGGATGTGATCAGGACCTCGGCGAGCTGCGCGAGCGCCGCGACCGAGGTCGCGGGCATGCCACCCGCTTTCTTCAGCTCCTCGCGCTGCGCCGCGAGCACGTCGAAGCCGTGCACGCGAACGCCGGCCTTGATGAGATTCGCCGCCATCGCCGAGCCCATCGTGCCCAGGCCGATAACGCCGATGATTTTGTCGGTCGACCCCCTGTCAAGGGGGTCGCGAGGCGCAGCCGAGCGGGGGGTTTTGGTTGTCACGATGTGACCCCCGCTGTCACTTCTGCTTCTTGGCTTTCTTCGCCGGCTTCTTCGGGGAGGATTTCTTCTTGGAAGCGAATGACAAAGGCTTGGCGTTGACCAGCACGGCGGCGACGATGCACGGCTCGTTGCCGCGCACGCTCCAGGAATGGTTGGTGCCGCGCTGCACGAGGATGTCGCCGGCGCGAAGCAGCGTCTCGCCCGCTTCCATGACGGCGTGGATCTCGCCCTTCAGCACGATGACGTAATCGACCGTGCTCGTGCGATGCATCATCGGATCGGCCGATTTCTTGTCGGGTGCGTGCCTGGCGCCGATCGAGCCGAACGCCTCGCGCGCATCGGCGCGGTTGCGCCACTGCGAGTCGGGCGGGAATTCGACGACGCGCAGGATCGTGCCGTTCTTCGGCGGCTCGAGCCTCACCGGACGCGAGGCGGCGTCGGCGTGACCGTCGTTGTTGGCAGGCGCGCCCGTCGTTTCCCACAGATCGGTCAGCGCGAGGCCGGGCATCGACGCCATTTCCTTGATGTTTGGCGCGAGGCCGTCGGCGATGAACGTCGACTTGCCCTCGGAGTCGTGCCCCGTGAGGACACGACGCACGCGCCAGATCATGCGACCGCGTCGCTCGGGGCGATTACCTTGCGCGCCTTCACGCCCGCCTGCGGCGAGAGGCGGAAGTCCCATTCCAGCTTGAGGAATGGGTTGGACATGCCGAGCTTCTTCGCCTCGGCGGCGTTGTTGACCTTCTTGTATTTGCCGACGAGCGAGTTCTTGACCGCATACACCGCATCGTCGTCGAGGTAGGGGTCGCCGTCGACGAAGACGTGCGTAATCACCTGCTGGTAGCCGGGCGCCGAGACGACCGCGTGCATGTGCGCCGGGCGCATCTTGTGATTGCCCGTCGCGCGCAAGAGCTCGCCGACCGGCCCATCGTCGGGCACGCTGTAGAACTTGGGCTTGTAGCTCTTGAAGGCGAATTCGCCCTTGGCATTCACCTTGACGCGCCCGCGCAGCTCGAATTCGCCGCCGGTCTGCACGTCGTAGATGCCGTCGGCCTTGGCCTGCCAGATGTCGAGCACCGCATTGGGGATAGGCTTGCCGGCCGTCGTCAGCACCCGGCCGGTGACCAGCGTGTCCTCTCCCTTGATGGTGCAGCCTTCGCGCAGGTCGCCGTCGTAGTCGTACTCCTTCGCGCCGTGCGCGAAGAACGGCCCGAGCACCGTGGCCTCGGTCGCGCCGGGCGCGGTCTTGTGGTTGAGCGCCACCACCATCATCGAGAGGCCGAGGATGTCGGAGAGCAGGATGAACTCCTGGCGCTTGTCGTCGCATTTCTGGCCGACGGCGGTCAGGAACTTGATGCCCTCGAACCATTCCTCCTCGGTGAGATGAACTTCGCGCGCGAACGCGTGCAGGTGCTTGACCGCGCTGGTCATGATTTCCCTGAAGCGCTTGTCCTTCGCGTCCTTCAGGCGTGCGACGACGGCGGCGGTGAGAGTGTCCTCGTTGAACTGGCGCATGGGGCTCCTCCTTCGGGTGCAGAGCCCAAGTGTATTATCAAAAGGCGGCCATGCGACTCGTCACTTTCACTGTGGGAAGCTCCCCGCCGCGCACCGGGGCGCTGATCGAAGGCGATCGCAAGCTGCTTGATCTGCAGGCGGCCTACAGCCGCACCTACCACGGCGCCTCGCCGCTCCTGCACAGCATGCTGCACATCATCGAAGCGGGCGACGCCGCTCTGGATACCATCGGCCAGCTCCTGAAGGCGCCGAGCGAGGCGGTGGCGTTCAAGCGCGAGGATGTGCGGCTGCTCGCGCCGATTCCCGAGCCGCCGCAGATGCGCGACTTCTTGTGCTTCGAGAAGCACCTGCGGCAGGCCTTCGAGGCGGTGGGCAAGCTCCGCGGCACGCCGGCGCGCATCCCGGAGGTCTGGTACCAGCGGCCGATCTACTATCACCCGAGCCGCTTCTCGGTCTGCGGCACCGACACCGACGTGCCCTGGCCGCGCTACTGCGAGAAGCTCGACTTCGAGCTCGAGTTCGGCTGCTACATCGGCAGACCCGGCAAGGACATCCCGAAGGAGCGCGCGCGGGAGCACATCTTCGGCTACACGATCTTCAACGACTTCTCGGCGCGCGACGAGCAGACCAAGGAGATGGCCGGGCAGCTCGGGCCCGGCAAGGGGAAGGATTTCGACAACGGCAACGCCATGGGCCCATGCCTCGTGACTGCCGATGAGATCGGCGATCCGTATCGGCTGGAAATGGTGGTGCGCGTCAACGGCGAGGAATGGGGCCGCGGCAATTCGCGCGACATGCACTGGAAATTCGAAGACTGCATCGCCCACGCCTCGCGCTCCGAGACGCTGCATCCGGGCGAATTCTTCGGCTCGGGCACCGTCGGCAACGGCTGCGGGCTCGAGCAGCTGCGCTTTCTCGATCCGGGCGACGTCGTCGAGCTCGAAGTGGAGGGCATCGGCGTGCTCAGGAACCGCGTGGTGAAGTGAAGCGCGTCGCCATCGTCACCGGCGCCGCCAAGCCCGACAGCATCGGGCACGCGGTCGCGCTCGGCCTGCAGGAGGAGGGCATGCAGGTGGTGGTCGCCGACCTCTATGAGCAGGGCTTTGGCACGCTGCCGCAGTGCCTTTGCATCCGCACCGACGTGTCCAATCCGGCATCGGTGGATGCGATGGTGCGCCAGGCGGTGGAGAAACACCGCCGCATCGACGTGCTGGTCAATTGCGTGGGCGGCAGCTGGGGCATCACGGCACAGGATCTCACCGCGCCGCCGCCGCGCGGCTTCCGCGGCCTCACGAACTGCTCGCTCGACGACTGGCGCACGATCCTCGGCGCCAATCTCGATTCGACCTTCTACTGCTGCCGCGCGGCCGCACCCCACCTAAAGAAGCAGGGTGGCGCGATCGTCAATCTCGCCTCGATCGCCGCGCGCAAGGGCATCCCGCCGGGTGCCGAAGGCTCGAGCGGTCCCTATGCGGTAGCGAAGGCCGGTGTGATGGCGCTCACGCGGCAGTTGGCGCTCGAGCTCGGCGAGTTCGGCGTCCGCGTCAATTGCGTAGCACCGGGAGTCATCGCGAGCGGCCGATTGGCCAAGGTAGTGGCGATGACGGGACCCGGCAAAGGCCCCGAAGGGCCGCTGGCGCATATCCCCATGGGGCGCGTCGGCACCGTGGCCGAGACCGCGGCGCTGATCGTCGCGCTCTGCACCGACGACACCGCCTACATGACCGGCGTGACGGTCGACATCAACGGCGCCTCCTATGCCGCTTAAGGGACTGCGCGGCAAGCGGGCGCTCGTCACCGGCGCGGCGAGCGGCATCGGCGCCGCGATCTGCTCCCGTTTGCAAGGTGACGGCGTCCAGGTCATCGCGACGGACATCCATCCGGCGCAGGACGTCATCGTCGCCGATCTCACCGACGCGGATGACGTCGAGCGGCTTTCCGCCAAGGCCGGCACGCCCGACTTTCTCATCAACGTCGCCGGCGGCCCGGTCGCGCCCAGTCGCGCAAATACTTTGCCGGCGCTGCCGAAGCGCTCGCTCGCGTTGGAAGATATTGACGAAGAGCAATGGAGCCGCGTGCTCGCCGCCAATCTCACCACCGCGTTCCTGGTCTGCCGCGAGTTCGTGCCGCGCATGAAGGCGCGCAAGCACGGGCGCATCGTCAACTTCGCCTCGATCGCCGCGCGCCGCGGCTCCGACCGCGTCGGCGTGCATTACGCCGCCGCGAAGGGCGGCGTCATCGGGCTCACCAAGACGCTCGCGCTCGAGCTCGGCCCCTTCGGCATCACCGTGAACGCGATCGCGCCGGGCTTCATCAAGACGCCGCGCATCGCGCAAGCAGACTGGGGACAGGTGAGCCAGCAGTTCATCGACGCGCTGCCGCTG
>DASXRW010000003.1:0-9375 GCA_036506355.1 Burkholderiales bacterium | reverse complement strand
CCCCCACCGCCCTGATGCCGTCCGACCGCAAGTTCGGCTGGACTTTCGCCATCCTGTTTCTGCTTTTCGGCGCGTTCTATCACCCCTGGATGATGGCCGTGGGCGCCGCGCTCGCCGTCGTCACGATGACGCGCGCGCACTGGCTCGCGCCATTCAAGGGAGCCTGGATGAAGTTCGGCGAGCTCCTGAACCGCGTGGTGAGCCCGGTCGTCATGGGCGTCATCTTCTTCGTCGTCTTCACGCCGGTCGCGATCGTGATGCGGCTCGCCGGGCGCGACGCGCTCGACCGGCGCTACGAGCCCGCTGCGCCGTCGTACTGGAAGCGGCGTGACCCGCCCGGGCCGGCCGACGACAGCTTCACCAATCTCTTCTGAGGACCGCCATGGATCTCGTCTTCCAGATGTGGAAATTCCTCGGGGCACGCCGCAAGTTCTGGCTGCTGCCGATCATCATCGTCACCGTGCTCATCGGCGGGCTGCTGGTCCTCGCCCAGGGCTCGGTGGTGGCGCCGTTCATCTACACCTTGTTCTGATGAAAATCCTCGGCATCTCGGCCTATTACCACGACGCGGCCGCCGCGCTCCTGATCGACGGGCAGGTGGCCGCCGCCGCGCAGGAAGAGCGCTTCACGCGCAAGAAGCACGACTCGAGCTTCCCGCACCACGCGATCCGCGCGTGTCTCGAGGCGACCGGCACGCGCGCCTCGGAAATCGACTACGTCGCGTTCTACGACAAGCCGTTCCTCAAGTTCGAGCGGCTGCTCGAGACCTACCTCGCCTTCGCGCCGCGCGGCTTCTCGTCCTTTCGCACCGCGCTGCCGGTGTGGGTGAAGGACAAGCTGTTCCAGCGCGGGACGCTCATCACCGAACTGAAGAACGTCCAGAGCAGCATCGACTGGGACAAGCGGCTGCTTTTCTCCGAGCACCATCTCAGCCACGCGGCGAGCGCGTACTACCCGTCGCCCTTCGAGAGCGCCGCGGTGCTCACCATGGACGGCGTCGGCGAGTGGACCACCACCTCGGTGGCCCTCGGCCGCGGGCGCGAGCTGCGGGTGATGAAGGAGATCCACTTCCCGCATTCGCTCGGCCTCTTGTACTCGGCGTTCACCTACTACACGGGCTTCAAGGTCAATTCGGGCGAATACAAGGTGATGGGGCTCGCGCCCTATGGCGAGCCGCGCTTCGCGCGGCAGATCAAAGAGCACCTCATCGACATCAAGGACGACGGTAGCTTCCGCCTGAACCTCGAGTACTTCGATTACTGCACCGGCCTTCGCATGACCAATGCGAAGTTCGATCAGCTCTTCGGCGGCCCGGCGCGCAAGCCGGAGGAACGCCTCACGCAGCGCGAGATGGATCTCGCCGCGTCAATTCAGGCGGTGACCGAGGAAGTGGTCATCAAGTTGGCGCGCGGCCTGGCGAAGGAGACGGGGGAAAAGAACCTTTGCCTCGCCGGCGGCGTGGCGCTCAACTGCGTGGCGAACGGCAAGTTGCTGCGCGAGCGCTGCTTCGAGCGGCTGTGGCTGCAGCCCGCCGCGGGCGATGCCGGCGGCGCGCTTGGTGCCGCGATGGTGGCCTACTACCTTCATGGGAAGCGCGAGCGCCAGGTGAATGGCGCCATGGACGGCATGCGCGGCGGCTATCTCGGGCCGCAGTTCGCGAACGACGAGATCCAGCGCCGGTTGAACGCCGCGGGCGCCGTCTTTGAAGTGCTCGATGATCAACAAATAGTCGAAGAATCGTCCAGAGCGCTGGCCGATGGCAAGGCGCTCGGCTGGTTCCAGGGCCGCATGGAGTTCGGCCCGCGCGCGCTAGGGGCGCGCTCGATCCTCGGCGACGCGCGCTCGCCGACGATGCAGAAGCAGTTGAACCTGAAGGTCAAGTACCGCGAGTCGTTCCGCCCATTCGCCCCTGCCGTGCTGGCCGAGGACGCGCCGAAGTATTTCCAGCTCGACACCGAGAGCCCGTACATGCTGCTCGTCGCCGACGTCGGCGAGGAGCACCGCATCGCGATGACCGAGGAGGAGGAGAAGCTCTTCGGCATCGACAAGCTGAACGTGCCGCGCTCGTCGATCCCGGCGGTGACGCACGTCGACTATTCGGCGCGCGTGCAGACCGTGCACCGGGAAACGAATCCCCGTTTCCACGAGCTGATCGCCCAGTTCAAGCAGAAGACCGGCTGCCCGGTGATCGTCAACACCAGCTTCAACGTGCGCGGCGAGCCGATCGTCGGCAGCCCGGAAGACGCGTTCCGCTGCTTCATGGGCACCGAGATCGAGACGCTCGCGGTCGGCAATTGTTTCCTCCGCAAGGAAGCGCAGAACCCGGCACTCAGGCAGAACTATGAGCACAAATTCGAGCTGGATTAAGAGCGCCGCGCTCGTCTGCGCGAGCGTCGCCGTCACCGTGGTGCTGGCGGAAGGCGCGCTGCGCGTCGCCGGCTTCTCGTACCCGAATTTCTGGCAGCCCGATCCGGTCACCGGCTCGAGCCTGCGGCCGGGCATGGAAGGCTGGCAGCGCGACGAGGGCCGCGCCTACGTGAAGATCAGCGCGCAGGGGCTGCGCGATCGCGAGCATACGGTTGCAAAGCCTGCGGGCACCTACCGCATCGCGGTGCTGGGAGATTCCTATGCCGAGGCGATGCAGGTGGAGGTCGAGCGCACGTTCTGGTCGCTCTTGCCCAAACGCCTGGAGAGCTGCGGCTTTGCGCCGGGCAAGCGCATCGAGACGGTGAACTTCGGCGTTTCGGGCTACGGCACGGGGCACGAGCTCCTCACGTTGCGCGAGCGCGTCTGGCCCTATTCGCCCGACATGGTGCTGCTCGCGTTTTTTCCCGGCAACGACGTGCGCAACAACTCCAAGGCGCTCGAAGGCGAGAAAGGCCGCGCTTATTTTTCCCTGAAGGACGGCAAGCTACACCTCGACACCGCGTTCCGCGACGATCCGGAGTTCAAGGAAAAGCAGCGCATCTCATCCCATCGCGCGCTGCTCCAGGAATCGCGCATCTATCAGTTGCTGCGCCGCGTGCGTGCCGGCAACATCGCGCAGCATTTCCACAACGCGCCGGTGGCAGCGGCTCTGGCGTCGGGGGCGAAGCTCACGGAGCCGGGACTTGACGAGCAGGTGTTCCAAGAGCCGCGCGAGCCGAAATGGCAGGAGGCCTGGGAGATCACCGATCGGCTGGTGGTCGCGGCTGGCGAGGAAAGCACGCAGCACGGCGCGCGCTTTGTGCTTGCGGTGCTGTCGACGCCCGGATCGGTGTATCCGGATGCGCAGATGCGCGCGCGGTATGCGCAGAGCCTGGGCGTCAAATCCCTGTTCTATCCGGAGGAGCGCTTGCAGCGCGTGGGCGCGCAGGCCGGCTTCGAAGTGCTCGCGCTGGCGCCGCTGATGCAGCGCGAGGCCGATGCCAAGCATGTGTTCCTCCACGGCTTCCAAAACACCAAGGCGGGCTTCGGCCATTGGAACGAGGCCGGGCACGCGCTCGCCGCTGAGCTGATCGCGCAAGACCTCTGCCGCAAGCCATGAAGCGCGCGGCGCTCGTCGCCTGCGCGGCGCTCGCCGCGCTCGCCATGCTCGAGGTCGGCCTGCGCCTGGGCGGCTACAGCACGCCCGAACTTCACCAGCTCGACCCGCAGCTCGGCTGGAGCCTGCGAGCGCACCGCCAGGGGTGGTACGCGGGCGACGAGGGCCGCACGCGCGTCGTCGTCAACCCGGCGGGCTTCCGCGATCGCGAGCATCTGCTCGACAAGCCCGACCCGGTCTACCGCATCGCGGTGCTCGGCGACGAATTTTCCGAAGCCACGACGCTCGCGCTGCGCGACACCTGGTGGTGGCAGCTCGAGCCGAAGCTGCAGCACTGCGACTTCCGGCCCGGGAAGCTCGTCGAGCTGCTCAACTTCGGTGTCGGCGGCTATGGCACGGCGCAGGAGCTCGTGCTCCTGCAGACCACGGTGATGCGCTATGCACCGGATCTCGTGCTGTTGCAGTTCTCGGCCGATGATGTGATCGACAACTCCTTTGCCCTGACGCCGAACAAGCTGCGGCCGTTCTATTTCCTCGATGCGCACGGCGTACCGCGGATCGACGAATCGTTTTCCAGTTCGGCGGACTTCGAGCGTCGCATGCAGACGCGCTATCGCCTCGCCGCCGAGCTCAGCGATCACACCCGCGCCTTCCAGCTGGTGCGCGAGCTGGCGCGCCATACGATCATCCCGGCCGCGCACGCCGCAGCCGATCCAGCGCTCGCCGGCGCACCACGCGATCCTTTGCACGAAGAGGCCTGGCGTGTCACGGAAGCGCTCATCGCAAAGGCAACCGAATACATCCGGCGTAACGGCGCCGAGCTCGCCGTAGTGAGCGTGCCGTATCCCCGCCAGGCGGGGCAGGGCATGAGCTATCCGGACCAGCGCCTGGCAACGCTCGGAAAACAATTGCAGCTGCCCGTCATCGCGCTCGACCTGCCCTCGGGCCACTGGACGCCGGCGGCGCATCGCATCGCCGCCGCCGCGGTCGCGCAGCGTCTGTGCCCGGCGACGGCCCGGCCGGGCTAAGGCGCCAAGATCGAACTTGCGCCGTTCGGCGCCTACCCTTTTGGCTTCGGGGGAGAGCGTGCTCGTCGCGATTCACCAACCGCATTACCTGCCGTGGCTCGGCTACCTGCACCGCATGGCGCAGGCGGAGCTGTTCATCGTCCTCGACCATGTGCAGTTCGAGCGCGGCAATTATCAGAACCGAACGCAGGTGCGCGTGAACGGCGCGCCGCACTGGCTGACCGTTCCCGTCATGCAGCGCTCGCAGAAGGAACGCATCGTCGAGAAGACGATCGACGCGAGCCAGGACTGGGCGGCGACGCATTTCGAGACGCTGCGGCGCGCGTATGGCGGCGAGGCGACTGCGCCATTGAAAAGCATCTACCAGACGCCATGGGAGCGCCTGGTCGATCTCAACGCAGCGCTGCTCGAGTTCCTGCGCGAGGCGTTCGCCATCCGCACGCCGCTCGTCAACAGCTCCGAGCTCGACGTCGACGGCGCGAAGAGCGAGCTGGTGCTCAACCTTTGCAGGGCCGTGGGCGCGGACGCGCTGCTCGTCGGCCTCGGCGGCTCGCGCGCCTATCTCGAGCGCGCCGCGTTCGCCGCGGCGGGCATCGAGCTCGTTTTCCAGGAATTCAACCACCCGGTCTATCCGCAGCGCGGCGCGGCGCCGTTCATCGCCGGCCTCTCCGCGGTGGACCTGCTTTTCAACCTTGGGCCCGACAGCCGCCGAGCGCTGCTGGGCCATTCCACTTTCGACGAGCTGAGCGTTGCCGCCTGAGTCAGAGACCACACGGTTCTATGAGAACCACATCCGCCGCTTCGGTTACGGCTTTCGCGCCCTGGGCTTCGGCCGGCGCTCATCGCAGGAGAAGCGCTTCCAGATCGCGCACGGCCTCGGCGACTTCCATGGCAAGCGCCTGCTCGACGTCGGCTGCGGCTTCGGCGATCTCCTCTCCTGGCTCAACGCGCGCGGCATCGAGCCGCGCTACACCGGCATGGACCTCGTGCGGCCCATGATCGAGCGCTGCCGCAAACGCTTCGCCGGCACCGGAGCGCGGTTCCTGATCGGCGACGCGCTCACCTTCGTCACCGACGAGCCCTACGACTACATCGTGGCGAGCGGCATCTTCGGCTACGCCGCGAAGGACACGCGCAAGCGCGTGCAGCCGACGCTCGAGCGGCTCTTCGATCTCACGCGCATCGGCATGGCGGTGAATTTCCTGAGCCGCTGCGCGGTGACGCGCAGCCCGGGACGGCTCTACCTGCATCCGGCCGACGTGCTGCAGTTCGCGCTCAAGCTCACGCCGGCGGTGCGCCTGGAGCACACCTACATGCCGAACGATTTCACGCTCTGCCTGTACCGCCGGCCGCCCTGGGAGCAGGAGCAGCTGCAGGGGGAGGGATGAAGCTCGCCGAGCGCTACACCGGAAGAACGGTGCTCGCGGTCGGCGCGCACGCCGACGACGTCGAGCTCGCCGTCGGCGGCACCATCGCGCGCCTGCGCCGCGCCGGCGCGCGCGTGGTGATGGTGGTGGTCTCGCTGCCCGGCGACTACAAGCTGCGCATGCGCGAGGCGAAGGAGGCCGCCAACATCCTCGGCTGCGAGCTGAGCGTGCTGATGGCGGACGGTTCGCGGCGCATAGAAGACCTGAAAAGCTATGAGCTGGTGGCGATGATCGACCGCGAGGTGAAGGAGCACTCGCCCGCGGCGATGCTGACCCACGGGCCTTCCGAGTTCCATCGCGACCACGTGCTGGTGCACGAGGCCTGCGTGTCGAGCCAGCGACTGAAGTACTTCGATTTTTTTACTTATCACCCAAACTTTTGCCGTCCAGTCCCGGTGCCGTTCCATCCGCGCGCCTACGTCGACATCACCGACACGATCGAGACCAAGATGCGCGCGATCGCCGCGCACCAGAGCCAGTTCCAGTGCCGCGGCCTCGGCACCGACATCTACCGCGACATCGCGCGGCTGAACGGCCGCATGGTCGGCGTGCAGTACGCTGAGGGTCTCGACGTCGGCCGGATGCTGCTGGCGTGAAAATTTTCCGCTGGGCGGTTCCCGCGGCGCTCGTCGCGTGCGCCACGCCGCAGAGCGCCGGCGACCATGTCACCGTGGTGTGGAACCGCGTCGACGACGTGCAGGCCGTCTGCCAGAACCTCGCCGGACGCAAGGAAGTGTTCGCCATCCGCGGCTGCTCGAAATGGAACGACACGGACCGCTCGGGCCAGCGCGTCTGCACGATCTACGTGCCGACGCCGCGCACCGAGGCCGACACGCAGACCTTCGCCACGCTAGGCCACGAGCTCATGCACTGCTTCGACGGCAACTGGCACGACCGCTGGGGACGCATGACGCCGCCCGAGGGCCAGGCTGCGGCGGGCGGTGCAAAAAAGCGCGCGGGCGCGGCTGCAGCAGCGAACTAGCGAGCGCGCGCTACACTCGCCGGCAATTGCTCGCCCGGCGCCTCCGACCGCTGTTCCTGATACTCGCCTCTTGTGCGAGCGCTGCGTTTCCTGCGCCGAATGAGATCAAGGTCTTTACCGACGAGCTCGCGCGCTATCGCGAGCACACGCTGGAAACGCACGTCAACAAGGCGCGCACCGGACCGTTGCGCGTCATGCCGGAATATTCCTACGGCCTGTGGCACAACTGGGAGTTCAGCCTGCAGCTGCCGCTCGCGTTCACCTCGCAGTCGGCCAACGGCGAGGGCTATCGCGCCGAGCTGCAGTACGTCGCGCCACACGACGACGAACGCGGCTTCTACTGGGGCATCAACGTGGAAATCGCGCGCGATTACCGGCTCGACGAGCCGCATTTCTGGAACCTGGAATTCATTCCCATATTGGGCCTGCGTACCGGACGCTGGCATTTCGCCGCCAATCCCGGGATCGAACGCCCACTGTCGGGTCGCGAGCGCAGCGCGACTGCCACACCGGCGGCCAAGGCGGCTTACCTGGTTTCCGGCAAAAACTACGTCGGGCTCGAGTACTACGTCGAAGAGCAAAGCCGCATGCTGTACCTCGCCTGGGACGGCAAGCTCGGCAGGTCGGACATCAACTTCGGCGTCGGACGCGGATCGACGCCGGCCTCGGACCGGTGGGTAGTGAAGACGATCTACGAGATCGCGTTCTGAGAACTCAGAAGGTCTTTGACGTCGTCACCAGGAATTGCGCCGGCTTGATGGCCGGGTCGGTGTTGTGCAGCGGGAAGGCGAAGTCGATGTGCAGCACGCTGCCGAACGAAGCGCGCGCGCTCAGGATGCGAAGGCCCACACCCGCGTTGCTGAGCCAGCCCGTGTTATCCGTCGTCGCCAAGGGGCCGCCCCAGGCCCGGCCGAGGTCGTAGAACACGGCGCCGCCGACGCGGAAGATGCGCAACGGATACCAGTTGGTATAGATGCGCTCTTCCACGTTGAGCAGCACGCGATGCGCGCCGCGCTGGTAGCGCAGCGGATAGCCGCGCAGGCCGTTGTCGCCGCCGAGAAGCAAATAATCCGCCGCATTCGGGCTTTTGACGCCGTCGGCCGATGCCGCCACGAGCAGCAGCATGTTCGGGCCTTGCGGCGCGTAGTAGCGGGCCGAGCTGCCCAGCCCGCGCGTGTCGCTCGTCGCGCTGCTGCCGTATTGTGCGGAATACGCGGCCTGCGTGAGGAGCTCATGCCCGCCCGGGACGCGGAATCCCTTGCTCAAGGAAGCGCTGAGCTGCCAGGGCTGATCGGTGGAGCCGAACGCGGCGAGGCTGCGCCCGAGCTGCACGCCCGACTGGAAGCCCATCGCGAAATATTCCGGGCGCTGGATGCGCTCGCGGTTGCGCAACAGCACGAAGTCGTCCTCCACCGCCTCGTAGCGCAGGAACGGCCCGGCGAGCGTGCGGTCCACGGGAAGCTCGGCCGGCGCCGGACGTCCCGCCTCGAACTCGTAGCTGTCGGTCTGATAGCTAAGGCCCGCGGAGTAGCGCTGCGTCCAGCCACCGATCAGGCCGCGCGACCAGCCGCCGAAGACCTCGGCGGTCTCCCCGCGGTGGCGATACTGGCCGACGACGTCGCCCGCGCTGTAGATCGAATCGAGGCGATCGAAGCGCGCGGCCGAGGCGCCGGCGGCGCGGCGCGTGTCGAGCGCGTAGAAGGGGCGCGTCACGCTGAGCGAGGCGCTCGCGCCGTCGTCGAAGGTCGCGCGCTCGCCGGCCACGCGCGTCCAGCCGTCGAACAGGTGGTCGTTGGAGAGCTGCAGCACCGTGCCGGTGCGATCGACCGTGGTCGAGCGCTCCAGGCCGAAGGCCGTCCCGGTGCCCGCCAGGTTCGACTCCTTGAGCGCAAAACCGCCCGAATTCTTGCCGCCGGCGCGGCGCACCCTGAGGCCCGGTTGCAGGGTCCAGGTGTCGCGCGTCCTGACCGCGAGGTCCACGACGCCGTTGCGGTACGCGGTCGGCGTGATCGCGACCTCGTAGACCGAGCTGTTGCTGCGGATCAGGCGCTCGGTCTCTTCGATCAGGCGCACCGAGACGCGCTCGCCGCTCCTGAAGAGCAGCAGGCGCCGGATGAGGTTCGGGCGCGTCTTGAGGTGCAGCGCGTTCGCCGCGCGATAGGGAATGCCGCTTTCGTGCGGATCGTCCAGGTCGAAGATGTTGTGCGTATCGACGACGATCTCGCCGATGACGGCGCCGGCGGCCTCGAGCTCGGTGAGCGACGGGATCGGCTGGGCCTGCGCCGCGGCGACGATGAGTGAGGCGAGCCACGGAGCCAGGCGGGGCGTCAAAATAAAAGAGGGCGCGGCCGCTAGCCGCGCCCTCCGTGCTGCTCTACCTGGCGATCAGACAGTGACGACACGTTGTTTGGCCCG
>DASXRW010000002.1:0-1970 GCA_036506355.1 Burkholderiales bacterium | reverse complement strand
CCGCTGCACCACGTGATGGAGCGCTGCACCTGGCACTCGGCGCAGCACGCGCGCCAGATCATGGCGGTGCTCGAGCGCTTCGGCATCGCGCCCGACGGCCCGCTCACGGCCGCGGATTACGCCGGCCTGCCGATGCCCGCGGGGCTCTGGGAATAAACCTTGCCTCGGCGCATGGTGTGCTGAGGCTGCTCGTCGTCTGGCTCATCAACACGGTGGCGCTCATCGCGGTCGCTTACGTGCTGCCCGGCGTGAGCGTCGCGACCTTCGCTTCGGCGCTGGTCGCGGCGCTGGTGCTCGGGCTGGTGAACACGGTGATCCGGCCGATCCTGATCCTGCTCACGCTGCCGGCGACGATCCTCACGCTCGGCCTGTTCATCTTCGTGATCAACGGCCTCTTGTTCTGGTTCGTCGGCTCGTTCATCCAGGGCTTCGTGGTCGCCGGCTTCTGGTGGGGCGTGCTCGGCGCGATCGTCTATAGCCTGATCTCGTGGCTGCTTTCCGCGCTCGTGCTGCACGACGCACGCGCCCGATAACCATCCTGCCGTACCGCGGCTACGGCAACGCCGCGAAGCTCATCCTGCCCGGCCGCGTGCTGGAGGACAAAGGCATCCGTCCTGCGCGCGACCGGGAGCGGCGCTGGCGCAACTTCGCCGCGTTCATCAGGCGCATCGAATCCGACGAGGTGCCGTACGCGCGGCTGCGGGCGCGCTTCCAAAGCATCGAGCAGGAGCTGCGCGCGGACGACGAAGGCTATTTCCGCGTCGAGCTGAGCTGCCCGGGGATGAGGGCGGGATGGCACGAGGTGGAACTCGAGCTGCTCGATGACCCGTCGGTGCGGGCCCTAGGTCGCGTGATCGTGCCCCCCGACAAGGCGCGCTTCGCGGTGGTGAGCGACATCGATGACACGGTGGTGTACAGCCACGTCACCAACAAGCTGCGCATGCTGCTGACGATCGCCTTGTCGAACGCGCGCACGCGCAAGCCGTTCGCGGGCGTGGGCGCCTTTTACCGCGCGCTGCATGCGCGCGTGAATCCGTTCTTCTATGTGTCGAAAAGCCCCTGGAACCTCTACGTGCCGCTCGCCGAGTACCTGGAGGTGCAGGGACTGCCGGAAGGGCCGCTCTTCCTGCGCAACCTCGGGCTGCGCATGCCGCGTGATCACAAACGCGCGGCGATCTCGGCCTTGCTGCAGGCGTACCCGGGGCTACCGTTCATTCTGATTGGAGACAGCGGCGAGAACGATCCCGAGGTCTATGCCGATATCGTGCGGCGCTTCCCGCAGCGCATCCGCGTGATCTACATCCGCTCGGTCAACCGGCAGCCGCGCCGGGTCGCCGCCATCGAACGGCTGATCGCCCAAGTGGCGCCCACGGGCTGCCAGCTGGTGCTCGCGCCCGACAGCGAGCACGCCGCGGCGCATGCCGCCGCTGAGGGCCTGATTCAGGCTTCGGAACTGCGGGCCGTGCGCTCGGAGCGCAAAGCCGACGAGAAAGGCGCAATTCCGGACAACGTCCGTAATTATTCTTAAGCGACGTCGCTGTTACGAATAATTACGGACGTCGTACGGAATTCAGCTGATGAGAAAAGCGCGGCGAAGGCCTGAGCGTCGAGCGACGGGCTGAAGAGGTGCCCCTGCCACTGCTCGCAGCCAAGGCCGAGCAGGCAGTCGAGCTGCGCCGCGCTTTCGAGCCCTTCGGCCGCCACACCGACGCCGACGGCCTGCGCGAGCGAGGCGATGGTGCGCACGATCGCCTGGTCGGCGGAATTGGTCTCGATCGCGTGCAGGAACAGCCGATCGATCTTCAGCTTGTCGATCGGCAGCTGCCGCAGGTACGCGAGGCTCGAGTAGCCGGTGCCGAAGTCGTCGATGGCGAAGCGCACGCCGAGGGCGCCGATCTTGCGCAGCGTCTCGGCGTTCTCCTCGAAGTTGGACATCAGCACGCGCTCGGTGACCTCGAGCTCGACGCGCG
>DASXRW010000001.1:0-22841 GCA_036506355.1 Burkholderiales bacterium | reverse complement strand
GCTGGTATCGCCCAATGCTCGCGCCCGCGCGTTGGCCGCAAAGGGGAAGCTGCCGGCGCGATAGTCGGCGCCGCGCGCCTTGAGCTGCTGCTCGGTCTCCCCGACCCAGGCGATTTCCGGGGTGGTGTAGATCACCCAGGGGACGGTATTGAAGTCCACATGCGGCTTCTGCCCGGCGATGCGCTCGGCGACCGCGACCCCTTCCTCCTCGGCTTTGTGCGCGAGCATCGGCCCGCGCACCACGTCGCCGATCGCCCAGACATTGGGCAGGTTGGTCCGGCAGTCGGCGTCGACGGCCACGAAGGCGCGCTCATCGATCTTGAGCCCCACCGCGGCCGCGTTCAGGCCATCCGTATTGGGCAGCCGTCCGATGGAAACGATGAGGCGGTCGCCTTCCAATGTTTTGGGCGAGCTGTCCGCTGCAGTATATTGAACCGACACGCCTTTCTTTGACCCAGTCACCTTGGAAATCTTGACCCCGAGCTCGATCGCCAGCCCCTGTTTGGCGAAGATCTTGGCGGCCTCCTTGGCGATGGCTTCATCGGCCGCGCCGAGGAAGGCGGGAAGCGCTTCGAGGATGGTCACCTCGGCCCCGAGCCGGCGCCAGACGCTGCCCATCTCAAGCCCAATCACCCCCGCGCCGATGACCCCAAGGCGCTTGGGCACCTCGGGGATGGCGAGCGCGCCGGTGTTGCTGAGGATCAGCTTTTCGTCGAACTCCGCCCCCGGCAGCGCGCGCGGGTTGGACCCGGTGGCGATGATCACGTGCTTCGCTGAGATGGCGTCCTTGCCTACCTGAATCTCGTACCCGTTGCCCCCGGCCTTCGCAAAGGCGCCGCGGCCGTGGAAAAACTGGATCTTGTTCTTCTTGAAGAGGTAGAGGACGCCGTCGTTACTCGCCTTCACCACCTTTTCCTTGCGCCTGAGCATCTGCACGAGGTCGAGGTCGAGGCCCTTCACCTTCACGCCGTGGTCGGCGAACTGGTGGCCGGCCTGCTCGTAGTACTCCGAGGACTGCAGCAGCGCCTTCGAGGGAATGCAGCCGACGTTGGTGCAGGTTCCGCCGAGCGCCGGCTTGCCGTCGGCGCCCTTCCACTCATCGATGCACGCGGTCTTCAAACCTAGTTGCGCCGCGCGGATCGCGGCGACATAGCCGCCGGGCCCGCCCCCGATCACTACCACGTCGAAGGAGTCCATGGCCTAGATCTCGAGGATCAGGCGCGCCGGATCCTCGAGCGCATCCTTGATGGCGACGAGGAACAGCACCGCCTCGCGCCCGTCGATGATGCGATGGTCGTAGGAGAGCGCGAGGTAGTTCATCGGCCGCACCACCACCTGGCCGTTCTCGACCACCGCGCGGTCCTTCGTCGCGTGCACGCCGAGGATCGCCGACTGCGGCGGGTTGATGATCGGCGTCGAGAGCATCGAGCCGAACACGCCGCCGTTCGAGATCGAGAAGGTGCCGCCGGTGAGCTCCTCGAGCGAGAGCTTGCCGTCCTGCGCTCGCTTGCCGAAGTCGCCGATCTTTTTCTCGATCTCCGCAAAGCTCATCCTGTCGGCATCTCGCAGGATGGGGACCACCAGCCCGCGCGGGCTGCCCACCGCGACGCCGATGTCGAAGTAGCCGTGATAGACGATGTCGGTGCCGTCGATCGAGGCGTTGACCGCGGGGAAGCGCTTGAGCGCATGCACCGCGGCCTTGACGAAGAACGACATGAAGCCCAGGCGCGTGCCGTGCTCCTTCTCGAAGCGCTCCTGGTACTTCTTGCGCATCTCCATCACCGGCGCCATGTTCACTTCGTTGAACGTCGTGAGGATGGCGGCGGTCGATTGCGACTGCACCAGGCGCTCGGCCACGCGCTGGCGCAGGCGCGACATCGGCACGCGCTGCTCCGGACGGCCGGAGAGGATCTGCTCCATATTGACCGGCGGCGCCGGCTGCTGCAGCGGCGCTTTCGCCTGCGCGGCCGGTGGCGCCGGCTGTTGCAACACGTCGCCCTTGGTCACGCGGCCGTCGCGCCCCGTGCCCTGGATTTTCGTGGTGTCGACGCCGCGCTCGGCGGCGATCTTCTGCGCGGCGGGCATTACCGCCGCCTTTTGCGCTTGAGGAGCCGGCTGTGGCGCAACCGGTTTGGCTGCTGGCGCGGCCGTTGCGCCGGCAGCGGCCTTTGCTTCGGTGTCGATCTGCGCGATGACGTCGCCCGAGCCGACCGACTCGCGCGCCTTCTTCATGATCCTGACCAGCACGCCGTCGGCGGGCGCCGGCAGCTCGAGCACCACCTTGTCGGTCTCGATGTCGATCAGGTTCTCGTCGCGCGCGACCGGCTCGCCTTCCTTCTTGTGCCAGTCGAGGAGCGTCGCTTCCGCGACCGATTCGGAAAGCTGCGGCACCTTGACTTCAATGATGGCCATCACTTCTCCCGTTCAGTTTTTCCCCGGCTTCGGCTGAGCTTCCACCGGGTTAGCGAAAAACCAGCGAGTAACTCGCCGGGCTGGGGGTCGGAGCTGTGACTATTTTGCGTTCTAAATAATTACGGCCCTGACCCCGAATTCAATTCATTTGTATTTGCCGAAGGCCTGCTCGACCAGCGCCTTCTGGCGCTCGTTGTGCCGCGCCATGTAGCCCCCCGCGGGTGAAGCCGACGCCGCTCGGCCGGCATAGTACAGCTTCTGGTCCTCGCGCATGTTCTCGCGGAAGTAGTGCGCGGTCTGGTACCACGCGCCCTGGTTCTGCGGCTCTTCCTGGCACCACACGACCTCATGCGCGTTCGGGTAGCGCTTCATCTCTGCCTCGAACTGCTTGTGCGGGAACGGATAGAGCTGCTCGACGCGGATGATGGCGGCGTCGTTTCTCTGCATCTCGACGCGCTTCGCCGCAAGGTCGTAATAGACCTTGCCGCAGCACGCGATGACGCGCTTCACGCCCTTCTCGTCGACGCTTGCCGTCTCGGGGATCACCGTCTGGAAGGAGCCGTTCGCGAGCTCGTTGATGGACGACGACGCTTCCTTCTTCCGCAGCAGCGACTTCGGCGTCATCACGATCAGCGGCTTCCTGAACGGCCGCAGCATCTGCCGGCGCAGCAGGTGGAAGATCTGCGCGGCGTTGCTCGGCACGCAGACCTGCATGTTGTGCTCTGCGCAGAGCTGCAGATAACGCTCAAGGCGCGCAGAGCTGTGTTCAGGTCCCTGCCCCTCATAGCCGTGCGGCAGGAACTGGACCAGCCCGCACACGCGGCCCCACTTGGTCTCGCCCGACGAGATGAACTGGTCCATCACGACCTGGGCGCCGTTGGCAAAGTCGCCAAACTGGGCCTCCCAGACCACCAGCGCGTTCGGCTCGGCCGTCGAGAAGCCGTACTCGAAGCCGAGCACCGCCTCCTCCGAGAGCACCGAGTCGATGACGACGAAATCGCCCTGCTCCTTGCCGACGTTCTGCAGCGGGATGTAGGTCCCCTGGTCCCAGCGCTCGCGGTCCTGATCGTGCAGCACCGCGTGCCGGTGCGCGAAGGTGCCGCGGCCCATGTCCTGTCCCGACAAGCGCACGTCGTAGCCGTTGGAAAGCAGCGACGCATAGGCGAGCGTCTCGGCCATGCCCCAGTCGACCGCTGTCTTCCCCGCGGCCATCTGCTTGCGCGCCTCGAGCACGCGCACCACGGTGGGATGGACCTTGAAGCCCGCGGGCACGCTGGTGAGCGGCTCGGCGAGCCGCTGCAGCTCGGCGAGCGGCACGTGCGTGTCGGCAGCGTCGGTCCACTTTGAATTCAGGAACGGCGCCCAGTCGACCGCGAACTTGCTCTTGAAGTTGGAGAGCACCGGGCTCACGGTCTGCTGTCCGGCGTCGAGCGTCTCGCGGTAGTGCTTGATGATCGCCTCGGGCTCCTCCGCGGCGACCACGCTCTGCGTGACGAGCTTGTCGGCGTAGAGCTTGCGCGTGCCCGGATGCTGGATGATCTTCTTGTACATCAGCGGCTGCGTCACCGAAGGCTCGTCCTGCTCGTTGTGGCCGAGCTTCCTGAAGCAGACGATGTCGATCACCACGTCCTTGTGGAACTTGTTGCGGAAGTCGAGCGCGAGCTGCGTGACGATGAGCACCGCCTCGGGGTCGTCGCCGTTGACGTGGAAGATCGGCGCCTCGACCATCTTCGCAACGTCGGTGCAATAGAGCGTCGAGCGCGCATCGCGCGGGTCCGAGGTGGTGAAGCCGATCTGGTTGTTGACGATGATGTGCACCGTGCCGCCGGTGCCGTAGCCGCGCGTGCCGGAGAGATTCAGCGTCTCCATCACCACGCCCTGCCCCGCGAACGCGGCGTCGCCGTGGATCAAGATCGGCAGCACCTGGTCGCCGGTCTTGTCGTCGCGCCGGCGCTGGCGCGCGCGCACCGAGCCTTCGACCACCGGGTTGACGATCTCCAGGTGCGAGGGGTTGAACGCGAGCGATAAATGGACCGGGCCGCCCGCGGTGGTGATGTCGGATGAAAAGCCGTTGTGGTACTTGACGTCGCCCGAAGGCAGGTCCTGCGCCGCCTTGCCCTCGAACTCCAGGAACAGATCCTTCGGCATCTTGCCGAGCACGTTCACGAGCACGTTCAGCCGCCCGCGGTGTGCCATGCCGATGACGATCTCCTGCACGCCGTTGGCGCCGGCGCGCTGGATCAGCTCGTCGATGCACGGGATCAGGCTCTCGCCGCCTTCCAATGAAAAGCGCTTCTGGCCGACGTACTTCGTGTGCAGGTAGCGCTCGAGATGCTCGGCTTCGGTGAGCTTGCGCAGCAGATGCTTTTGCTGCTCCGCCGAGAGCTTCGGCATGCCGCGCACCGGCTCGATCTTCTCCTGGATCCACTGGCGCTGCACGCGATCGGAGATGAACATGTACTCGTAGCCGATGTTGCGGCAATAGGTGTCGCGCAGCGCCTGCAAAAGGTTCCGCAGCGAGGCGCGATCGATGCCGACGAAGGAGCCGGCGTTGACCGTCTGGTCGAGATCTGCTTCCGCCAGGTCGTAGAACCCGGGCTCGAGTTCGGGTTGTGGCGGTCGCGCCATGCGCTTCAGCGGGTCGACGGTGGCCCAGCGCGAGCCGGAGATGCGATAGGCGGTCACCAGCAAAAGCGCCGCGACCTGCAGGCGCTCGGGCGTAACCGGCTCCGCGCGCAGCGTTTTCGCTGCTCCACCCAATACACCGGCTTTGGCGCGCTCGACGAACGATTGCTCCACCGGCGCGCGCGCCACGTCCTTCACGCTGCTCCCGGGGAGCACCTGCATGCGGTCGAAGTACTCGCGCCACTCCTCGGGCACCGACTGCGGGTTGGCGAGGTACTTCTCGTACAGGTCCTCGATGAACGGCGCGTTGCCGCCGAAGAGGTACGAGTTGTCGAGGAACTGCCGCATCACGCTGGACATGCTTACCTCCGGTCTAGCGGCTTCACGTCCCGTTTGGTCGGCCCCTTGTAGAGCTGGCGCGGCCGCCCGATCTTGTACTCCGGATCGGAAATCATCTCCTGCCACTGCGCAATCCAGCCCACGGTTCGCGCGAGCGAAAAGATGCAGGTGAACATCGCCACCGGGATGCCGAGCGCGCGCTGCACGATGCCGGAGTAGAAGTCCACGTTCGGATAGAGCTTGCGGCTGAGGAAGTAATCGTCCTCCAGCGCGATGCGCTCGAGCTCCAGCGCGAGCTTAAAGAGCCGGTCGTTGTGCAGCCCGAGCTCGTTCAGCACTTCGTGGCAGGTCTCGCGCATGAGCTTCGCGCGCGGGTCGAAGTTCTTGTAGACGCGGTGGCCGAAGCCCATCAGGCGCACGCCCGCGTGCTTGTCCTTCACCTTCTTGATGAACTCGGGGATCTTCGAGACGTCGCCGATCTCTTCCAGCATCTCGAGGCAGGCCTCGTTCGCGCCGCCGTGCGCCGGACCCCACAGGCAGGCGATGCCCGCCGCTATGCAGGCGTAGGGGTTGGCACCCGACGAACCGGACAGACGCACGGTGGAGGTGGAAGCGTTCTGCTCGTGGTCGGCGTGCAGGATGAAGATGCGGTCCATCGCGCGCACCAGCACGTCGTTCGGCTTGTACTCCTCGGCCGGCACGGCAAACATCATGCGCATGAAGTTCGCGGTGTACGAGAGGTCGTTCCGCGGATACATGAACGGCTGGCCGACCGAGTACTTGTAGGACATGCCGACGATGGTCGGCATCTTGGCGATCAGACGGAACGCCGAGATGATGCGGTGCTGCGGGTTATTGATGTCGAGCGCGTCGTGGTAGAAGGCCGAGAGCGCGCCCACCACGCCGACCATCACCGCCATCGGGTGCGCGTCGCGCCGGAACCCCTGGTACAGGCGCGCCAGCTGCTCGTGCACCATGGTGTGGTGCGTGACGATGCCGACGAACTCGTCCTTCTCCTTGCGGTTCGGCAGCTCGCCGTTCAAGAGCAGGTAGCAGACCTCGAGGAAGTCGCAGTGCTGCGCGAGCTGCTCGATCGGGTAGCCGCGGTAGAGCAGGATCCCCGCATCGCCGTCGATGTAGGTGATCGCCGAGGTGCAGCTCGCGGTCGAGAGGAAGCCCGGGTCGTAGGTGAACATGCCCGACTTGGCATACAGCGGCCGGATATCGACGACATCGGGACCGGTACTGCCGGAGAGCACGGGGAACTCGAGCGACTTTCCGTCGGGTAGCTTCAGCGTCGCAGTCTTGTCGGCCATGGTCTTCCTCTCAGGCGGCGCGCAGGCGCGCCACGACATCTTTCAGGTGAGGCTGATAGTTCTCGCTGCGCCCGGCCACGATGTCCCACAGGTCGTTGTCGGGCAAATCCAGCAACTCGGACAGGCGGGGATCGACCTCCCCGCCCTGGATGTAGCGCTCCAGCACGATATCAAGCTCCAGCAGGCCGCGCCGGCATTTCCACTTGAGCTTCTCGCGCTCGACCCGGTTCATCAGACGGCGCGCTTAACCAGCAGCTCCTTGATGTGGTTGATGGCCTTCGTCGGATTGAGATTCTTCGGGCAGACGTCGACGCAGTTCATGATGGTGTGGCAGCGGAACAGGCGATAGGGATCGTTCAGGTTGTCGAGCCGCTCGGCGGTCGCCTGGTCGCGCGTGTCGGCGATGAAGCGGTAGGCCTGCAGCAGGCCCGCCGGGCCGACGAACTTGTCCGGGTTCCACCAGAAGGAGGGGCACGATGTCGAGCAGCACGCGCACAGGATGCACTCGTAGAGGCCGTCCAGGTGTTCGCGCTCCTCGGGCGACTGCAGCCGCTCGCGCTCGGGCGGCGGCTCGTCGTTGATCACGTACGGCTTGATCGAGTGGTATTGCTTGAAGAACTGCGTCATGTCGACGATCAGGTCGCGGATCACCGGCAGGCCCGGCAGCGGCCGCAGCGTGACGTGCTCCGGCAGGTCGGCGACCTTGGTCAGGCAGGCGAGGCCGTTCTTGCCGTTGATGTTCATCGCGTCGGAGCCGCAGACGCCCTCGCGGCAGGAGCGGCGGAAGGCGATCGAATCGTCCTGCGCCTTCACCTTGACGAGCGCATCGAGCAGCATGCGGTCGGCGTGCTCCAGCTGGACGTCGTAGTCCTTCATGTAGGGACGCTCGTCCTTGTCCGGATCGTAGCGATAGATGGAAAGTCGCATCAGTACGTTCTCACTTTGGGTTCGAAGGTCTCGACCGTCATGGGCTTGAGGTGCACCGGCTTGTAGGCGAGCCGGTTGCCCTCCTTGTACCAGAGCGTGTGCTTCATCCAGTTCTTGTCGTCGCGCTCCGGAAAGTCGGCGCGCGACTGCGCGCCGCGCGATTCCTTGCGCGCCTCGGCCGAGACGATGGTCGCCATCGCCGCCTCGATCAGGTTGTCGAGCTCGAGCGCCTCGACGCGCGCCGTGTTGAAGACCTTCGACTTGTCCTGGATGAACACGCGCTGCGCGCGCGCGGCGATCTCCTTCACCTTCTCGATCCCGCGCGCCAGGTCCTCGGGGAAGCGGAAAATGCCGCAGTGCGCCTGCATGGTGCGGCGCAGGTCGTTGCCCACATCGGCCACCCGCTCTCCGGAGCTCGCCGAGTCGAGGCGCGCAAGGCGCGCGCGCGACGCTTCGCCCGCGTCCTTCGGCAGATTGCGCTGCGGGCTGGGCAGCCCGCGGATGTCCTTGATCACCTGCTCGCCGGCGGCCTTGCCGAACACCACCAGGTCGAGCAGCGAATTGGTGCCCAGGCGGTTGGCACCATGCACCGAGACGCAGGCGCATTCGCCCACGGCGTAAAAGCCGGGCACGATGCTCTCCGAAGTGGCGCCCTCGGGCGCCACGACCTGCCCGGTGTACTTGGTCGGGATGCCGCCCATCTGGTAATGCGCGGTCGGCACGACGGGAATCGGCTCGCGCACCGGGTCGGCGTTGGCGAAGCGCACGGCGATCTCTCGGATGCCCGGCAGGCGGTGGTTGATGACCTCGGGACCGAGGTGATCGAGCTTGAGCAGCAGGTGGTCGGCGTCGGGCCCGCAGCCGCGGCCTTCCTTGATCTCGGTGGTCATGGCGCGCGACACGACGTCGCGGCTCGCGAGGTCCTTGGCATTCGGCGCATAGCGCTCCATGAAGCGCTCGCCGTTCTTGTTCAGGAGGTAGCCGCCCTCCCCGCGCACACCCTCGGTGATGAGTATCCCGGCGCCCTGGATGCCGGTCGGATGGAACTGGAAGAATTCCATGTCCTCGAGCGGAATCCCGGCGCGCGCGGCCATGCCGAGGCCGTCGCCGGTGTTGATGAAGGCATTGGTGCTGGCGGCGAAGATGCGTCCCGAGCCGCCGGTGGCGAACACGATCGCCTTCGCCTGCAGGATCGAGACCTCGCCGGTCTCCATCTCGAGCGCGGTGACCCCGACCACCGCTCCGTCCTGCGGGTCGCGGATCAGGTCGAGCGCCATCCACTCGACGAAGAACTGGGTGTTCGCGCGCACGTTCTGCTGGTAGAGCGTATGCAGCATGGCGTGCCCGGTGCGGTCGGCTGCGGCGCAGGCGCGCATCGCCATCTTCGGGCTGCCATAGTCCTGGGTATGGCCGCCGAAGGGCCGCTGGTAGATCTTGCCGCTCTCGAGGCGATCGAACGGCATGCCCATGTGCTCGAGCTCGACCACCACCTCGATCGCGCGCCGGCACATGTATTCGATCGCGTCCTGGTCACCGAGATAGTCGGAGCCCTTGACGGTGTCGTACATGTGCCAGTGCCAGTTGTCCTCGCCGGAGTTGGCGAGCGGCGCGGCGATACCGCCTTGAGCCGCAACCGTGTGCGAGCGCGTCGGAAAAACCTTGGAGAGCACCGCCACCTTCAGATTGGCTCGAGCCAGCTCGAGCGCTGCGCGCATGCCGGAACCGCCGGCGCCGACCACTATCGCGTCAAACTTTCGCGTAGTTAATGCCATGGTCTCAGCGCCACAGGATCTGCACCGTCCAGCCGAGGTAGGCGGCAAGGATGAGGATGGTGATGACCTCCAGGCCGAGCCGCAGGCCGTCGTGCTTGGCGTAGTCCATGACGATGTCGCGCACCCCGACCCAGGCATGCCAGGCGAGGCTCACCGCGAAGAGCAGCGTGGCGACGCGCATCCAGCCCTGGGAGAAGAGGTCCTGCCACACACCGTACGAGATCGGCCGGCCCGTCATGAACATCACGAGCAATATCACGCTGTAGACGGCCATGATTACCGCTGTAATGCGCTGCGCGAGCCAGCTGCCGAGGCCGTAGTGCGCGCCGACGACGATGCGGTTCACCATATGCGCCACGCGAAGAAGATCGTGAGCGCGATGCTCGCGGCGAAGACGATGAAGCTGGTCATGCGCGCTTGCGGCAGATCGATGCCCTTGTTGAGGTCGAGGAAGAGGAAGCGGATCCCCGCGCAGAAGTGATGCGCGTAGGCCCAGATGAAGACCAGCAATCCGAGCTTCACGAGCCGGAGCTTCAGGTAGTGATCGTGCACGCGTGCGAAACCCTGCTCCGACGCAAGGCTCGTATCGAGCAGGTAGAGCAGCCACGCGGCAAACGGGAAGAAGAGCAGCGCGCCGGAGATGCGATGCAGTCCCGAGACCCAAGCCGGCGCCGGCAGGCGAATCTCGAACAGGAGCGCGGAAAGGCTCAAGTACTTCGGTCGTGGTTTCTTCGCGGCCGCGCTGGACATGGGTTGCACCGGGCCCCGATTTCCCCCCGAGGTGCCGGGCGATTTGATTATAGCGTCGCAGCGCAGCAACCCGCTGCTGTAAAATCGAAAGCCACTTTTCCCGCGCGGAGCTCTCGATGCCCAAAGCCCCCGTTCGCGTCGCCGTCACCGGCGCCGCAGGCCAGATCGGCTATTCGCTGCTCTTCCGCATCGCGAGCGGCGAGATGCTCGGCAAAGATCAGCCGGTGATCCTGCAGATGCTGGAGATCCCGGATGAGAAGGCGCAGAAGGCGCTGAAGGGCGTGATGATGGAGCTCGACGACTGCGCGTTCCCGCTCCTCGCCGGCATGGTGCCCGCCTCCGACCCGATGGTGGCGTTCAAGGACGTGCAGGTGGCGCTCCTCGTCGGTGCGCGCCCGCGCGGCCCGGGGATGGAACGCAAGGATCTGTTGGAAGCGAACGGCAAGATCTTCGGGCCGCAGGGCCAGGCGCTCGACCGCGTCGCCGACAGGAACGTGAAAGTATTGGTCGTCGGCAACCCCGCGAACACGAACTGCCTCATCGCGATGAAGAACGCGCCGAGCCTCAAGCCCACGCAGTTCGCCGGCATGATGCGGCTCGATCACAACCGCGCCACCTCGCAGCTCGCGCACAAGGTCGGCCAGCCCGTCTCCTCGATCCGCAAGGTCACCGTCTGGGGCAACCACTCCGCCACGCAGTACCCGGACGTGTTCCACGCCGAGGCCGATGGCAAGAAGCTCTGGCCGATGATCAACGACCAGTCCTGGCTCGAATCGACGTTCATTCCCACCGTGCAGAAGCGCGGCGCGACCATCATCGACGCGCGCGGCCTCTCCTCCGCCGCCAGCGCGGCAAACGCCGCGATCGACCACGTGCGCGACTGGCTCTCCGGCTCGCGCGACGGCGACTGGGTCACGATGGGCGTTCCCTCCGATGGCAGCTACGGCATTCCGGAGGGCGTGATCTACGGCTATCCGGTCACCTGCCGCGGCGGCAGCTACCAGACCGTGAAGGGGCTGGAAGTCAGCGAGTTCAGCCGCAAGCGCATGGACGCCACGCTCAAGGAACTGCACGAGGAGCGCGACGGGGTGAAACACCTCCTCGGCAAGTGAACCGCCCTATGAAACCAGGGACAGACCACGTTTTATTGCCCCATCCCTGTTTCGGCGCATGAGCGCCGGCGCCCGGTTTAGAGAGGCGGTAAAAGAGGAGCGCCCGCTCCAGGTCATCGGCACCATCTGCGCCTATCACGCGCTGATGGCGAAGCGCGTCGGCTACAAGGCGATCTACCTCTCCGGCGGCGGCGTCGCCGCAGGGTCGCTCGGCATGCCCGATCTCGGCATCTCCAACCTGGACGACGTGCTGACCGACATCCGGCGCATCACCGAGGTTTGCGACCTGCCGCTGCTCGTCGACGTCGACACGGGATTCGGCGCGAGCGCCTTCAACGTCGCACGCACCACGCGCTCGCTCGTCAAGTTCGGCGCTGCGGCCATGCATATCGAAGACCAGGTCGGCGCCAAGCGCTGCGGGCATCGGCCAGGCAAGGAACTGGTTTCGCCGGAGGAAATGTGCGATCGCATCAAGGCGGCCGTGGATGCACGCACCGATGCGGGCTTTGTGATCATGGCGCGCACCGACGCGCTGGCATCCGAAGGGCTGGACCGCGCGCTCGAGCGTGCGAAAGCCTATGTCGACGCCGGCGCCGACATGATCTTCCCCGAGGCGATCACCGAGCTGCCGATGTTCAAGAAGTTCGCCGCGGCCGTGAAGCTGCCGGTCCTCGCCAACATCACCGAGTTCGGCAAAACGCCGCTCTTCACGGTGGACGAGCTGCGCTCCGCCGATGTGGGCATCGTGCTCTATCCCCTGACCGCCTTCCGTGCCATGAACAAGGCGGCGCTGCGCGCCTACGAGACCGTGCGCAAGACCGGTACCCAGAAATCGCTGCTGCCCGAAATGCAGAGCCGCGAGGAGCTCTACGACATCATCGGCTACCACGACTACGAGAAGAAACTCGATGAGCTCTTTGCCCGCGGACGCTCCTAAGCCCAAGAAATCGGTCGCGCTCTCGGGCGTGCCCGCGGGCAACACCGCGCTCTGCACCGTCGGGCGCAGCGGCAACGATCTGCATTACCGCGGCTACGACATCCTCGATTTCGCCGACGAGGCCGAATTCGAGGAGATCGCCTATCTCCTGGTGCACGAGAAGCTGCCGACCCGGGCCGAATTGGCTTCCTATAAGCGCAAACTCCAAGGGCTGCGCGCTCTACCTGCCGCCCTAAAAACAGTGCTGGAAAACGTGCCCAAGTCCGCGCACCCGATGGACGTGATGCGCACCGGCGTCTCGATGCTCGGCACCGTCGAGCCGGAGGCCGAAGATCACAACAAAGCAGGCGCGCAGCAGATCGCCGACCGGCTGATGGCCTGCCTCGGCTCGATGCTGCTCTACTGGCACCACTATTCGCACCATGGCAAGCGCATCGACACCGTCACCGACGATGATTCGATCGGCGGCCACTTCCTTCATCTCTTGCACGGCAAGAAGCCCACCGCCGAGCAGGTGCGCGCGATGCACACCTCGCTCATCCTCTATGCGGAGCACGAGTACAACGCGAGCACCTTCACCTGCCGCGTGATCGCCGGCACCGGATCGGACATGCATAGCGCGATCTGCGGCGGCATCGGCGCGCTGCGCGGCCCGAAGCATGGCGGGGCGAACGAGTTCTCGTTCGAGGTGCTGTCGCGCTACCACAACCCCGACGACGCGGAGCGCGACATCGTGCGGCGCGTGCAGGCGAAGGAGATCGTGATCGGCTTCGGCCATCCGGTGTACACCACCGGCGATCCGCGCAACAAGGTGATCAGGGAGGTGGCGCGCCGCCTCTCCAAGACCGCCGGCGACACGAAGCTCTTCGAGATCGCCGAGCGCCTCGAGCAGGTGATGGGGCGCGAGAAGAAGATGTTCGCCAATCTCGACTGGTACAGCGCCGTGTCCTACCACCGCCTGGGCGTGCCGACGGCGATGTTCACTCCCATCTTCGTCATCTCGCGCACCAGCGGGTGGTCGGCCCACGTGATCGAGCAGCGCATCGACGGCAAGATCATCCGGCCTGCCGCCAACTACATCGGCCCCGAGAACCGGAAGTGGGTCCCGCTGGAGAGCCGATAACCATGGCGATGTACGAATCCGAGCTGACCAAGTTCATCCGCGATTTCCTCGAGGCCCATCCCGAGGAAGTGGAGTCGCAGAAGAAAGGCCGCGCGATCTGGTGGGACAAGACGCCCGAGGAGCGCGCGCCTACGCCGTCGATGCGTCACGCGCCGAAGGCTGGCGGCAACGAGCACACCTTTGTGCCCATCCCCTCGGGCGGCGGCGCGGAGTACATGTTCGCGCCGGACGACAACGCCGAGCCGAAATAATGTCGGCGCCGATCTCCAACGTCCGTCCGGCGCCGGACAAGGTGCTGACCGACATCGCCGACTACGTCACGAAGTTCCACGTCGCGAGCGGCGAGGCCTATGCCACCGCCCGCTATTGCCTGATGGACACGCTCGGCTGCGGTTTCGAGGCGCTCGAATACCCGGCATGCACCAAGCTTCTCGGGCCGATCGTGCCCGGCACCGTCGTGCCGAACGGCGCGCGCGTTCCCGGCACGCAATTCCAGCTCGACCCGGTGCAGGCGGCGTTCAACCTCGGCGCGATGATCCGCTGGCTCGACTTCAACGACACCTGGCTCGCCGCGGAATGGGGCCATCCGTCGGACAACCTCGGCGGCATCCTGATGAGCGCCGACTGGCTCGCGCGCAATGGCAAGCGGCTCACGGTGAAAGACGTGCTCATCGCGATGATCAAGGCGCACGAGATCCAGGGCGTGCTCGCGCTCGAGAACAGCTTCAACCGCGTCGGGCTGGACCACGTCGTACTGGTGAAGGTGGCTTCCACCGCCGTAGTCGCGCACATGATCGGCTGCAGCTACGACGAGCTGGTGAACGCCATCTCGCAAGCCTGGGTCGACGGCCAGAGCCTGCGTACCTACCGCCACACGCCGAACACCGGCTCGCGCAAGAGCTGGGCAGCGGGCGATGCCACCGCCAGGGCGGTGCGCCTTGCGCTGATCTCCAAAACCGGCGAGATGGGCTATCCGTCGGTGCTCACGGCGAAGACCTGGGGCTTCTACGACGTCCTGTTCAAAGGACAACCCTTCAAGTTCCAGCGCCCCTTCGGCAGCTACGTGATGGAGCACATCCTCTTCAAGATCTCCTTCCCCGCCGAATTCCACGCCCAGACCGCGGCCGAATGCGCGCTGCAGGTTTTTCAGCAGATGAAATCGCGCGGCAAGGCCGCTGAAGACATTAAGAAAATCCGGATCCGCACCCACGAGGCGGCGATCCGCATAATCGACAAGCGTGGACCTCTCGCCAACCCGGCGGACCGCGATCACTGCATCCAGTACATGATCGCCGTGCCGCTCATCTTCGGCCGCCTCACCGCCGCCGACTACGAAGACGACGTGGCGAGCGATCCGCGCATCGATCGATTGAGAGACAAGATGACTTGCGTCGAGGATGAGCAGTTCACCCGCGACTATCTGGACCCGGACAAGCGCTCCATCGCCAACGCCCTCACCGTCGAGTTCAACGACGGCAGCACGCTTCCCGAGGTCGTGGTCGAGTACCCGATCGGCCACAAGCGCCGGCGCAAGGAAGGCATCCCTCACCTCGTCGAGAAGTTCGAGCGCAACCTCGCGCGGCGCTTTGCGCCGCAGCAACAGAAGGCAATCCTCGAGCTTTGCCAGGACCAGCAGCGGCTCGAGCAGACGCCGGTGAATGAATTCGTCGATTTGATGGTGATATGAACGCCTATCTGGAAAAGAAGCTCGCCGCGCTGAACGAAGAGATCCGCACCTACCCGGGACCGATCGCGCGCTGCGACCAGCACCTGCCGGCGCTGCTCGAGGAGCGCGCCAAGCTGATTGCGGAGCTGGAACACGAAAGCTGCCCGCCCGAAGCGAACTGGGGCCACGATGGCGGCCGCCAATGAACGATAAAGAAAGAGAGTGACCATGCCGCACAACACGTTCAACACCCTGCAGAAGTTCAAGCACGGGCAGCTCTATTCGCTGCCGGCGCTGGGAAGAGCGCTCAGCGTCAGGATCGAGCGGCTGCCGGTATCGATTCGCCTCGTGCTCGAGTCGGTGCTGCGCAACTGCGACGGCAAGAAGGTGGCCGAACAGCACATCCGCGAGCTGGCCCATTGGAAAGCGGTCGCCCCCCGGACGGACGAAATTCCATTCGTGGTCGCGCGCATCGTGCTGCAGGACTTCACCGGTGTGCCGCTGCTGTGCGATCTGGCGGCGATGCGCGGCGTGGCGGCGAAGATGGGCAAGGAGCCGAAGGTGATCGAGCCGCTGGTGCCGGTCGACCTGGTGGTCGACCACTCGGTGCAGATCGACCATTACGGCAGCAAGAACGCGCTCGATCTCAACATGAAGCTGGAGTTCAAGCGCAACCAGGAGCGCTACCAGTTCATGAAGTGGGGCATGCAGGCGTTCGACACGTTCAAGGTCGTGCCGCCGGGCATCGGCATCGTGCACCAGGTGAACCTCGAGTACCTGGCGCCGGGCGTGCATAAATCGAGCGATGGGGTGTGCTACCCGGACACCCTGGTGGGAACCGACAGCCATACCACCATGATCAACGGCATCGGCGTGGTCGGCTGGGGCGTGGGTGGCATCGAGGCGGAAGCGGGAATGCTCGGCCAGCCGGTGTACTTCCTCACGCCCGACGTGGTCGGCGTAAACCTCAAGGGAAAGCTGCACCCTGCCCTCACGGCGACCGACGTAGTGCTGAGCGTCACCGAGATGCTGCGCAAGGCGAAAGTGGTCGGCAAGTTCGTCGAGTTCTACGGCGAAGGCACGGAGTCGCTCTCGGTCACCGATCGCGCGACGCTCGCCAACATGGCGCCCGAGTATGGCGCGACCATGGGCTTCTTCCCGGTCGACCAGAAGACCGTCGAGTACTTCCGCGGCACCGGCCGCACCGACGAGCAGGTGAGCCGCTTCGCCGACTACTTCAAGGCGCAGGGCCTCTTCGGCATCCCGAAGAAAGGCGACATCGACTACTCGCAGGAGCTCGAGCTCGATCTGTCGAGCATCAAGCCCTCGCTCGCCGGCCCGAAGCGCCCGCAGGACCGCATCGACCTCGACAAGGTCTCCGCCACGTTCGAGAAGCTCTTCACCGCGTCACCGAAGGAGAACGGCTTCGGCAAGAAGGCCGAGGACCTGCGCCGGCCCTACAAAACGTTCGACGGCACCGAGATCAAGAACGGCGATGTGCTGATCGCGGCGATCACGTCCTGTACCAATACGAGCAACCCGGGCGTCTTGCTGGCCGCAGGACTGCTCGCCAAGAAAGCGGTGGAGCTCGGCCTGACGGTGAAGCCGCACATCAAGACCTCCCTCGCGCCGGGTTCGCGCGTCGTCACCGAGTACCTCACCAAGTCGGGCCTGCTCCCCTACCTCGAGAAGCTCGGCTTCTTCCTGGCCGGGTACGGCTGCACCACCTGCATCGGCAACTCCGGGCCGCTCGCCCAGCCGATCGACGAGGCGATCGTCAAGAACGATCTGGTCTGCGCCGCGGTGCTCTCGGGCAATCGCAACTTCGAGGCGCGCATCCATCCGAACATCCGCGCCAACTTCCTCGCCTCGCCGCCGCTGGTCGTCGCCTATGCCATCGCCGGCTCCGTTTTGGCTGATTTTAGAAATCAACCCCTGGGCAAGACCAAGGACGGCCGCGATGTCTTCATCGGCCACATCTGGCCGAGCCACGACGAGATCGAGGCGCTGATGAAGCTCGCGATGAACCCCGCGACCTTCCGCAAGCTCTACGCCAACCTGGCGGAGACCAACCCGCTGTGGAAGAAGGTGTCGGCGCCCACCGGGCAGGTCTATAGCTGGCCCGCCTCCACGTACATTGCCGAGCCGCCGTTCTTCAAGGACTTCGCGATGCAGCCGGGACGGCCGGGCAACGTGAGCGGCGCCAAGGTGCTCGCGATCCTCGGCGACTCGGTCACCACCGACCATATCTCGCCCGCCGGCTCGATCAAGCCGACCTCGCCCGCCGGCATCTACCTGCAGGAGAGCGACGTCGCGGTGGCGGATTTCAACAGCTACGGCGCGCGCCGCGGCAACCACGAGGTGATGATGCGCGGCACCTTCGCCAACGTGCGCATCAAGAACCTGATGCTCGGCGGCAAGGAAGGCGGCTTGACGCTCTACAAGGGCGAGGAGATGCCGATCTACGAGGCCGCGATGCGCTACATCGCCGACGGCACGCCCACCGTGGTGTTCGGCGGAGAAGAGTACGGCACCGGCTCGTCGCGCGACTGGGCGGCGAAAGGCACGCAGCTCCTCGGCGTGAAGGCGGTGATCGCGCGGAGCTTCGAGCGCATCCACCGCTCCAACCTCGTCGGCATGGGCGTGCTGCCGCTGCAGTTCGCGGGCAACGATTCCGCCGTCACGCTTGGCCTCAAGGGCGACGAGACGGTCGACGTCATCATGTCCGACGACATCCAGCCGCAGCAGGAGCTCAAGCTCCGCATCACCCCCCCGGACGGCCGCGTGGTCGAAGTGCCGGTGAAGTCGCGCATCGACACCGCGATCGAGGTCGACTACTACAAGCACGGCGGCATCCTGCCGTTCGTGCTGCGCGAGCTGATGGGCCGGGCCGGCCCCGCCAAGAAAGCTGCTTAGCAGTTCGGGGACGGAGCCCGAATTAGTTCGGGCTCCGTCCCCGAATCATCAGGAAGGCTGCGCCGCGTCGTGCGGCGCGCGGCCGCTCTCGATCATGCTCTTCATGCGCATGAGGTCGGCGTCCATGTCGCTCTTCGGATCGGCGCCGAAGAGGCTCGCCACGGCGTGGCCGAAGGCGCCCGCGGGCGGCACATAGCAAAGGCGCACACTCACGCGCGTGCCGCCGTCCTCGGTCGGCTCGAAGCAGACTTCGCCCGCGTGCTTCACTTCCGAATCCGGCGTCGAGCGCCACTCGATCAGCGAATTGGGCTCCATCTGCACCAGCTCCGAGGTCCATTCGACATCCATGCCCGCCGGGCCGCGCACCACCCAGTGCGAACGGTTGCCGGCGACGTGCACGTCGCGCACCTTCGACATGAAGTGCGGGAAGTTCTCGTAGTCGGACCAGAAACCGAACACCTGCTCGACCGGCGCGTTCACGCTGATGGTCTTCTGCACCTCGATGCCGTCCTCGGGCGCGCCCGTGCCGACGAGCGTCGCGAAATCGAGATTGGTGATCGCGCGCGCGATGAGCGCCGCGCCGCCCAGCCGCCACAGGATCCCGCCGCGCAGGAGCAGCGCGAGGCCCACGGTACCGACGGCAAG
The DNA here is from genome assembly GCA_036506355.1 of Burkholderiales bacterium. GTDB lineage: Bacteria > Pseudomonadota > Gammaproteobacteria > Burkholderiales > SG8-39 > SCGC-AG-212-J23. The sequence goes on along the minus strand of DASXRW010000001.1, from coordinate 4,301 downwards.
CCGCGCCGCGGGCGACCAGTTGTCCTGCATGAGCTCGAAGCGCGCGCCGCGCCGCGGCAGGCCGCCCTGCAGCGACGAGACGCTGCCCGCCTCCTTGTGCACGACGAGCTGGTTCGACACGCGCCGCACCCCGGGGACGCGCTTCACGGCCTTCATGAATGCCGGCACCTCCTGCGCGAGGATCGGGCCGGCGAGCCCGACCTCGCCCTCGCTCACCGTCACCTCGATGGCGTGCGGATGCGAGACGTAGCGGCCGAGCGCGGCGCGCACCCGGCCGGCGAGGGTCTCGTCATCGACGCCGCCGCGCCGCAGGATGCGGCGGCCGATGGCTTTTATTCCCATGGCGCGGTGGCGGGTATCGCGCAGCGTCACGTCGTACGCCTCGCGCATGCGCCGTGCCACGCGCTCCGCCTTGTCGCGCGTCCGGACGCGGCGACGCCGTCCGCCCTGCGGGTCCAGAAAATACATGGCCAAGGCACCTGCGGCGACGGTGAAAAGAATCCGGTTCATTCAAGTCTCCTCGGCAAGAAAACTGCTAGTCGTCGGGTATGACGACCACCTGGATCATCGCGGCCGACTCGAGCCGCGCCAGAATCTTGCAAGTTACGGACCGCAGCCAAAACCTCGCCGAGATCGACGATCTGCTCAATCCCGAGGGGCGGGTCGACGACCGCCAGCTCACCACCGACGCGCACGCGCGCTTCCACGGCTCGAGCGGCCCGGCGAGCGATCGCGAGGCGCCGAGCGCCGTCGAGCACGCCACCGAGCTCTTCGCCAAGCGCCTGGGCGACTACCTCGACAAGGCGCGCACCGCGCACCGCTACGACCGCCTGCACCTGATCGCGCCGCCCCGGTTCCTCGGGCAGCTGCGCAAGGAACTCGGCAAGGAAGTGCAGAAGCTCGTCGCCGAGGAGCTGCCGAAGGATCTGTCGTGGCTGAACGCGCGCGACATCGAGCGCCACTTGGCGCAGGGTCGCAATCCCTGAGGTCCTAGGTTCCCAGGGCGGCGATGTAGTCGGCCAGGACTTCGATGTCCTGGTCGGAGAGCGCCTGCGCCGCGGCGGTCATGTTGCCGTCGAGCTCGCCCCGCTTGCCCGCCTTGAAGGCGCGCAATTGGCTGCGCAGGTATTCGAACTGCTGCCCGGCGAGCCGCGGGATCTGCTGCTGGCCGAGGAGCCGCGGACCGTGGCACTGCGTGCAGTTGAACTTCTGCGCGAGCCCCGCTCCCGCCGCCGCATTCTCCGGGCGGGCGCGGTGTCGCGGCGGTGCCGCCGCTTGCTTCGAGAAATAGGCCGCGAGCTCGTTCAGCTCCGCGTTCGACAGTCCCGCCGCCATCGGCGTCATCTGCGGGTCCTTGCGCTGGCCCGCACGGAACATGTAGAGCGCGGTGGAGATGAATTGCGCCGGCTGCCCGGCGAGCGACGGCACCGCGGGGTTGCTGGAATTACCGCCCTCGCCGTGACACGCGGCACAGGCCTTCGGGTCGGCTGCCGAAGCAGCGCCCGCCAGAGCGAGCGCCGCAACGATGAGCGCCCCTCGGGCGCTCACTTCCCGTAGCTGACCCGGTAGATGATCCCGTTCTGGTCGTCGGAGACGAGCATCGAGCCGTCGCGCATCACCATCACGTCGTTCGGCCGGCCCCACATCGGCGGGTCGGACTTCTCGTTGACCAGGAAGCCGGTCAGGAACGGCACCATCTTCGTCGCCTTGCCGTTCTCGTCGACGATCACGCGCGTCACGTTGTAGCCCTGCTTGATGGTGCGGTTCCAGGAGCCGCGCATGGCGATGAAGATGTTGTTCTGGTACTCGGCCGGGAACATCTTGCCGCTGTAGAAGCGCATGCCGATCGGCGCCATGTGCGCGCCGAGCTTGAGCGCCGGCGGGTCGAACTCCTTGCACGAGCGGTGCTTGCCGAACTCCGGATCAGGCGTGTCGCCCTGGTGGCAGAACGGATAGCCGAAGTGCATGCCCTTGCGCGACACGCGATGCAGCGTGTCGTTCGGCAGGTCATCGCTCAGCCAGTCGCGCGCGTGGTTTGTGAACCACAGCTCCTTGGTCTTCGGATGGAAGTCGAAGCCCACCGAGTTGCGCACGCCCGAGGCGACGGTCTCGATGACGCCCGTCCTGGGATCGACCCGCGAAATCGTCGCCTGGAAGTAACCGGGCATGACGATGTTTCCGGGCGCGCCCACGTTGTAATAGAGCTTGCCGTCGGGTCCCATGGCGAGGAATTTCCAGAAGTGCCCGGGCTGCTTGTCCGGGTCGAGGCCGTCGACCACGACCTTGGCCTGGGGCGGGTTGTCGAGCTTGCCCTCGATGCCGTCATAGCGCGTGATGCGATGGCGCTCGGCGATGAAGAGCGTGCCCTTGCTGAAGACCACGCCGTTCGGCGAATCGAGATCCTTGAGCAGCACCTTCGCCTCGCGCTTGCCGCCTCTGTCGACCACCGCGTACACCTCTTTCAGCTGGCGCGTGCCGACGAACACCGTGCCCTTGTCGCCCAGGGCCATCGAGCGCGCTCCCGGCATGCCCTCGGCCCACACCTCGACCTTGAAGCCGCCGGGAACCTTGAGCTTGTTGATCGGCAGGTCCTTGGAAGCCTTGCCGGTCATTTCGATCGCGAACGGGTGCAGTGTGGACTCCGACGCCGACGGCTTGCCCTGCTGCCAGGACGGCGGCGGAGCGGCCGCGGGCTTGTCTTGCGCTTGCGCTGCGCTGAATGCGGCCAGTACGGCGGCAGCGAGGACGGCTCTCATGGATTTCCTCCTCTAAGGAGCGACTATTAGAACTGAAGGCTTGCCTGGATGCCAGCGCTCATGTTGCGCCGCGGCGCCGGCTCGAAATAGCGGAAGTTGGTCTCGTTGACGATCACCGAGCCGACATAGTCGCGGTTGGTGAGGTTGTCGACGCGCGCGAATTCGCTGAAGCGCCAGCGCGCGCGCTCCTGCGCGAGCCCCGCCGCAAGGTTCCAGACCGTGAAGGGCGCGGCGAAATCGGTATTGGGGTCGCTCACCGGCACCTTCGAGCGATGCAGCGCTTCGAGGCTCGCGTGCAGCGGCGCGCCGCGATAACGCAGCTCGCCATAGAGCTGGTTCCTCGCCACGCCGGGAAGCGGCGTTCCGGCCGCCACCGGTATCGTATTGTTGTTCGGAAAGACGCCGATCACGGTATTGAAGCCTTCGCGGAACGTGGCGTCGAGATGCGTATAGGCCGCACGCAGCTGCACGCGCCCGGGGAGCAGCGTTTCGGCGCCGAGCTCGGCGCCTTTGCGGTCGGTGTGGCCGACATTCTTGAACGTCGCGCGCCCGCCGGCATTCTGGTCGACCACGATCTCGTTGGAAGTAACGATGTCGAACAGCGCTGCATTCACGCGCGCCCAGCGCTGCACGATGGTCTTCACGCCGAGCTCGGCGTGGCGGCTGGTGCTGGCATTCAGATCGAAGTTCAGGCCGCTGGCACCGGTCCGGTACGCCAGCTCCAGAAAGGTCGGCGTCTCGAAGCCGCGTCCGAGGTTGCCGTAGACGCTCGTCGTGTCAGTCACACGGTAGAGCACGCCCGCGACCGGCGTGGTCGCGCGGTAGGTGCGGCTGCCGCTGTCGTCGGCATTGGCGACGGTGTAGTAGTCCTTCGAGCGGAAAGCCACGCGGCTCGCCCGCGCGCCGCCGTGCAGCGCCCAGCGCTCGGCGAACTTCCACTCGGCCTGCGCATAGACATCGGTGCTCGCCACCGTGTTGTCCTCGTCGCGCTTGAGCGCGCCGATCGCCCCGTTGTTATTGATGAAGCCTTTGCGTCTCTCATACATCGCGTCGCGCTCTACGCCGGCCGACAAGCGCACGCTCGACAGCTTGCCGAACCAGCGCAGCGCCCCGCCGCCGTAGTTCCGGTCGAGATCGACCACGCCCCCGGAATGCGTGGCGGCGTTCTGCGTCGCCACCGGGATGGCGAGGAGCTGCTGCACGGCGCGCTGTCCGGTGTAGAGCATGCCCTCGACGCGCCCGGGGCCGACGTTGTGTTGCAGCCTCGCCCCGATCTGATTCTGCGAAATGCTCTTCTTGGTATTGAATTGCAGCGCCTCGGGTGTCGCCTGGCGTGGATCGCGCTCGAGCTGCGCGCGCGTCAAGCCGAGCGGATCCTGCGTGTCCGGCTGGTGCAGGCTGTTCGCCACCACGGTGACTTCGCCGACCTTCAGCTTCGCGTTGAGGTGATCGCGAGTCACGGCACTGTGGTCGCGGTACCCGTTGCTCTCGAAATGGGAGAGCTCGCCTATGCCGTTGACCGCGCCCGATTGCCCGCCGAATTTG